>DAOVVO010000113.1 GCA_030637135.1 Nitrospirota bacterium | reverse complement strand
GTTCACCCCGTAAGAGACCAAAGGTCTTACGGGGTAAAAAGCCACCGTAGGCGCATACCATTAGAGATTGTACAATCTCTAATGGGGTTTACAGTTGAACAGCTTTATACTATACTAAACATAACTTTTAAAGTTACGATGACCTCAGAGACTTTAAAAGCTCTGGGGTTTTTTATGTTATCCAAAGAGAAACAGGAGACTACGCTATGGGAAAGAAAATTTTTGTAGCCAACATTTCTTTCAAGGCAACAGAAGACGATCTTAAAGAAATCTTTTCAAAGGTTGGGGAGATCGAATCGGTTAATATAGTGGCCGATAAAAATACAGGGCAGAGGAAAGGTTTCGGCTTTATTGAAATGGCGACTGAAGAAGATGCACAGAAAGCAATAGAAACCCTGAATGGCACAACATTTATGGAAAGGACCCTTTCTGTTGCAGAGGCAAAGCCGCAGTCAAGAGAAAGGCTTGGTTTTAAAGGGGGCAGAGGTGATTTTAGTGGAAAACGATGGGAGAAGAGAGGAAGGAGATAAAATAGTTTGGATGTAAAAGTTTACGGAAATGATATAGAAAAAGCACTGAAAGCGTTAAAACGCCAACTCCAGAGGGAAGGTCTTTTCAGAGAGATAAAAAAGAGAAGCTTTTATGAAAAGCCTTCTGAAAAAGAGAAACGGAAACAAAGAGAGGCGAGAAAGAAGGTGCATAGTAGTAAAAAGTTCACAAGGGATACAAGGTTTAAAGGAAAAAGGTCTTAAATCTTAAAAAGAGAGTTATGCGCGTAATCAATTAACATAACATTTCATCTTATCCTGTCTCTGAATTGTGGTATAAAATCCTTCTTCATATCTGCATATATTCTTTCAAAAGGGCAGTATACATGCGGGGGTTAAAGAGAATATTTGTCATGAGATAACATTCATGTGTGCAGTAGCAACCATTTGATTGAATTGAGCGAATCACCCTTTGTGCCTGTCCGGTCTGTAAGACTTTTTTAATGTTGTACCCGGTATCCCTCACATTGCCGAGATTCATTCTTGCATTAAAAGATTCACAGGGGTATAAGTGTCCACTCTCTGTCAGGACAAGATTTAACCGGCCTGCATAGCAGGGAATTAACTGCCTGTTTTGAAGCAAGGTCTCATGAATAAGGCTCCGCTGCAGGATATCCTGTGCTGCCTTAAGTCGTGCGCCTTTGAAGCGATAGAT
This sequence comes from Nitrospirota bacterium, assembly GCA_030637135.1. Taxonomy (GTDB): domain Bacteria; phylum Nitrospirota; class Thermodesulfovibrionia; order UBA6902; family BMS3Bbin08; genus DAOVVO01. The sequence continues at coordinate 2,762 of DAOVVO010000113.1, read as the reverse complement.
GCTGGATTTTTTATTTTTCAGGTTTGATTCTATCTTTTTAATTGTTTCGAGGTATTTTCCGGTATCAACATCCTTTAATCTCTCATCAGAAATATCACCTCTTATCAATGATATGGTATGCGTTTTAATCTTATCGAGCCCATTAACAAATTCGATGAGTTCATCCATATGAGCCTGGTTTGTACTTAAGAACACGGTGTTTATTCCGAGTTCAAAGTTAGTGTATGTGTTGAGCAATTCTCCAAGAGCATGGTATGTTTCCAGCGTTTTTTTAAAACTGTTTTTCCCCCTGATTGAATCATGAGTGAATTCTGTGCCTTCCAGGGAAAGTTTTACGACAACAGTGCTTTTGTGGCACTGTTTCAGAACTGCTTCTGTCTTTTCCCTGATAATGTTAGTTAATAACCCATTTGTAGGAAGGAGAATTATGGCAGGCTTGTTTTTTTCATAAAAAATTTTCGTTATCTCAGCAAGGTCATCTCTCAGGAATATTTCACCTCCGGAAAACGCAAGCCAGAGCAGCTTTCCCATTGAAGCAGAGACTTTTTCAATCTCATCGAGAGTTAGTTCATCGTCATTGTTTTCAGATTCTGAGGAAAGATAAAAACAGAAAGGGCATTGCGCATTACATCGTCTGGTGAGGAAAAAGGTCAGGTGTACGGGTTTGCTTTTCCACAAAACCGAACCTATATGACGAAAGGGTGAGTACTTCATTTAAACTTCCCTTTATTTAATAGGAAATTAACTATCCCTGCGAGAGCACCCGTACCTACCGGAAGTGGGAAGAGAAATATGTAATAAAGAAAAGATAGCCCGGCAAAGAAAGAGCCTTTTGTTCCATAAAAAGCGCTCAAGAGCTTTTTGTTCATAAAACTGTTGAAAACAAAAATAAAAGGAACGGCATATAAGAGAGAAAATTTTTGTAGAAGTATCCCAACGACTAAAAAGAAAAGGCTTACATAATACGAAACAACGTTAACTTTTAATTCCACGGAAGCGGTACCGGAGTCAGTGAATGAGTCTTTGTTTTTAAGTGAGTACATTGCCCAGTACATGGTTTTTTTAAAAGCATTGATCAGGGATTTAAGCAGGGTAAAGTTGAATATATGCTGAACCTGTATTTCAGGATTCACTATTAACCTGTAACCTTTTCTCCTGAGCCTGTGACTGAACTCAACATCTTCAAGTATAGGCATAAAATATTCAGGGAAGCCATTATTTTTTTTGAAGGTTTCAGAATCGATAATCATTGCATGAGCTGCTATATAATCAGGATTTTCACTATGTTTGGTCTCTGAATAATGTATGTATACAGATTGGAAAGTGCCAAAGAAGTCATTATCATAAGGTATGCTTGTATATGTTCCGCCGATGACGGTATCCGGTTCTGTGGCAGAGAGTGTTTTGTTTACAATCGAAAGGGTATCTTCCCTGAGAAGACAGTCTGCATCGGTAAAGAAGATGGCATCACCTTGGCTGGTCTGTGCTCCGATATTTCTCGCCTTTGAAGCACCTGCATGTTCCTGAAGGCACACAAGTTTACAGGGAAATTTTTTTATAATCTCAAGAGAGTTATCTTCAGAGTGGTCATCGATAACGATAACTTCAAAATTTTTATAGTGAGATGAATATGCAGCTTCAAGGCATTTCCCTATGGTTTTTGCATTGTTATAATTCGGGATAACTACTGATATGTACTTCTCCATGCTTAATATGCAATATTATTCACTGGCGATCAGTGTTATGAATATACGACAGATGCTGTGTTCTTTATACTATAACTCAGGGAGCCGTTCCTTGAATAATTTATCAATCATTTTTTTTGCGTCTTTAATCGCCTTGCCTTGAGATGATTCCAGGTAGGCAGTGCCTGTCCATATCATGCTGAGAGTTCTCGCATCGTAGATGTCTATCCTTAACATGAGTTTATAGACATCTATTTTATGAGCCGGTATTTCAACATATCTTTCAATCCTCCTCGGCGGGATATATCCGAATAGACTCACAGTTTCCCCGTTAATTTTACCGGTAACCGTGGTAAATTCACCCTCGGTGTATGAAATAATCGGCTGGGTTGAAGGAGGAACAAACACTTTTTCAAACCCCTCATTAAAAACGAGGGTTATACGACTCTTGGCTAACCTGGGTGAGGATTCTGAATAACCCTTTTGTATCAATACGTTTGAAGTATGCTCGAGGAGCACCTCATCACGAAGATGATTCTGCTCTCCGGGCTTTGCCTGATTAACCGTGGTGAAAGTGCGGTATTCAAGCATGTTAAGTTGAGGCTTTGCAAGGCTCCTTACTTCAATTCGTGCACATCCCTGCATTAACAGTGCAAAAACAGATAGGCATATAATTACGAATATAATCTTGTTTTTTACTAACATATGTTTTCTCTCTTTCTTAAGTATTTTAGTATAACATCTTTTAGGGACTTCTAAAAAATCTAAATATTATAGAAATTACTTTGATTATAAAGATAAGATATAGAACAAACAAAATAAAAAAATAGTAAGAATTTATTGAAATCTGCGCAATCATAGAGAAGTCTGTACATCAAAGGTGATTATATGACGTTTGCAAGACTCTTTAAAAAATGTCCTTGACATATATTGCGGTAAAATTAGAATTCTGCTAAAAAACCTCTATGGTAAGGAGAAATATGATTGAGAGCTATCTTATAAAGACTGCACTTGTAATAGCCGTTCTTATTATAGTGTTTTTCGGTATTCGGTATTTTGAAAAGAAAAACCTGTATT
>DAOVVO010000001.1 GCA_030637135.1 Nitrospirota bacterium | reverse complement strand
ATAATATAAATCAGGGGTTTGACTTAAATATTTCCCCATCATCTTTATTGCCTTAACCATAATTTCTTTTTCACCCTTGTAGGTCAAAACATTCATTACATCTTTTATCGGAAACCACCGTGCATCATCTACCTCGCTGTCATGATCTTTTGTGTTCCCACTTACATATCTCATGAGATAAAAATAAACGGTTTTATGTACCCTTACTCCTTCTTCTTTTGAAAAAAACCAGTATGAAATCTCACCTATTTTATCTATTATCTTACCTCTCAGTCCTGTTTCTTCCTTTACCTCCCGTAAGGCAGCTTCGTTTGCTCGTTCATATGTATCTATAATTCCCTTGGGCAAACACCATATTTTTCCTCCTTTGACCGATATGAGCGCCACTTCTATTCCAGTTTTTGATTTACCCCGTTAGAAAGCCCCGCTGCCTGTCTGCCTCAGGCAGGCTTGCGGGGGGGGATAAAAATAAATTCCTTTTTGAGCGAATATGGGGTCTAATGCCCCATGTAAGCCTTCCCGCTTGACTGCCATGCCTAACGGCACCTGTCTGCTCTATGAGTCGTAGACCGATAGGTAGAGGCATGCATCAGGCACGTTTAAAAGGGCAAAGGGTCTTCTATAACGGGGTTTACGAAATATAATACCGCCAGCGGAGGTTCGCTTTTTTACTGTCGGGGTCTGTGGCATATATTTTGTCAGAAATAACCGGAGAGTTCTTTAGCTCTTTTGACAGTGATTTTATTATAATGGGTATATGAAGCGTTTACTTCTTGTTTTCAGTTTAACATTTTTTACCCTTGGCTGTGCCCATATAGTGTCTCAAGACTTACGGGACAGAGCGGTCAAGGAATTCCCTACTGCATCATTATTCAAGGAACCCAAAGCACACAAGGGCAAGATTGTGATTCTCGGTGGCAGTATCGTAAGTTCTCTGAATACTCAGGAAGGAACCTATATAGAGGTCGTTGAAAAGCCGCTGGATTATCGCGGGAGACCAAGGTATACAGACCAATCTCTCGGCAGATTCCTTATTTTCCATGAAGGATTCCTTGATATAGCTATCTATTCAGAAGGAAGGGATATAACTGTGGCAGGGGAAGTCATAGGGAAAAAAGTCCGCCCCCTTGGAGAAATAAACTACCATTACCTTCTCATAAAAAGCAGGGAGCTACATTTATTGCAACCGGGGCAAAGAATGCCAATACGGTTTGGCATCGGCATATGGCAGAGCTTCTGATAATGTTTCACATCATTGAAGCTCACTAGAGACTCGCTCCGGGCTACGGGTAATACGCCTGACTACCATGCCTAACGGTCTACGACTCATAGAGCAGGCAGGCGTCAGGCAGGCTCGCTATTTCATTTAGTGTTCCCTGCGGAAACCCGAATGTTCGGACTTGTTTATTATCACATTCGCTCACTAACGTTCGCTATTTCATTTTAATCACTTTTACCATAATATCTCCGAATCCTGGCATTCCGGTAAAGACTGATATATTCTTTGGGTCAAAAAGTTCATTTATGTTAGGGGTATACTCTGCGGTATTATTGATGAAACCAATTCCGGATGCCTTTTGACCTCCAGGACCAAAGGCAGTTTTGATAACTCCCGGCATTATTTCTTCTGTTACAAAAACCTTTCCTGTAATAGACTTTTTTAGCGGGTTCTCCAGTGTTACAATATCTCCTATCTTTATACCCAGAAACTCCGCATCAGTACTGTTAAATGCAAAAACCGGAATAGAAACACTACCTGCATTGAAAGATACCTCTCTCTCATCAGGAATGCTGTATTTTTCAGGAACATTCTTCTGTTCAGGCATAGTGTATTTAAAATCATCGTTTAAAGGCTTCATACACTCTGTTTGAGTTTCGGCAAGATACGGGCACACCACTGTCATTGTCATAGCATAATGTACCCTGCCACTTATTAACTGGAAGGGATATTCCTTACTGATCTTTTTAAATAATGGATTCTTTGGATTCCATTTGCAGTCAGACCAATAGAAGGTAGTAGGATAATCAGTTCCAAATTTTTTATTAATGTTTTCAAGATAACTGAATTTAAATTCAAACTTTTTCGAGCTGGTTTTTGGATATATTCCTGATGGGGAACCATCTGAGTTTTTATACCGCTCGTAACTGGCAGGCCATATTGCCACACCGTGATGTTTCCTGAGCCAGTCAACAGTGAGAGGCGTGCCGTTACTTATGACTTTCTTCCCCTGGACAGCTCTGGGGTTGTCGGGAACACCTATTATCAAACAACCTTCGGGGAGATCAGGATATGGAAGTGGTTTACCAATATTATAAAAACCCGGGGCCTCACTTAAAATCTCGTTGATAAAATCCTCTTCGCTTTTATATTTTCTACCAAAGTCTTTTGCCTTGATGTCAGGGTCCCCATTTTTTATAAGTGCCCCGGACAGAGCAATCATAATCTCAAATGGTGTTTTAGATTCATAAAGTGGTTTTATCACCTGGTCCCTGATAGCTACTTCCGGACTCATGGTATACACATCACTCAGCCCCATCCTTTCGAGAAAACCTGCCTCAGGAAGCACTATATCTGCATACGTGCCCGTTACGGTTATATGCGTGTCAATGAAAACCATCAATTCAAGCAAATATTCACCTGATTTATCCCTTGATGTTAAGGCATCTATCCAATCCGGTGTGCTGCCGGCAGTTACAACGGGATTCCCAGCCCTTGCAATAAATGCCTTAACAGGGTAGCTATACCCTTTAAAAGGTCCGTGTTTTATTTCTATACCTTCCCGTATTTTGGCAGGCAAATCAGTCAATACACCTTTCCATGCACAGGGGTAATCTCCGTATGAGTCCTTCTGAAGTTCCAAGAGCCTGCCCGATACCGCCTCGTTATTAATTTTTCTGATAACAACTTTTTCAAGGAACTCTTTTCCAATGGTCTTATCCCCTTTTTTTACCTTTTGTGAGTCAATAAATACTAAACCTCCTGGATTGTCTATATTTCCTGTTATAAGGCAGAGTGCTGTCATAAGGATTGATATGACATCACCGTTTGTATGGTGGGCTGTTCCGTGCATTCCTATTTCAATTGCTGCTGGTTTTGAACTGCCGAATAAATGCGCTGTTTTGACTATATCGTTTTTGGGAATACGTGTTTTCTCCTCTGCCCATTCAGGGGTAAAGAAGAAGAGATTATTAGATGGGTCTTTTCTTTCTGTGTATGAAAAAAAGGCTTCTTTAAATTCGCTCCATCCAACAGTATATCTTTCAATAAAATCATGGTTTATATATCTCTTTGAGGTATTACGGGGTGAATCATTATTAATGATATAACAGAGCATTGCTGCCAGCAGAGCGGCATCTGTTCCGGGCCTTATCGGGAGCCATATATCTGCATGCGAAGCTGAATTGGTAAAAGCAGGGTCAACCACAATATACACACACTTATTCTCATTTTTTGCAGCCGGAATACCATATGACATATAGTTGAACCTTGTAGCAACAAGGGGATTTGCACCTATATTCATAACGAGTCTGGCATCATGTTTTTTGTTGAGATATTCCTCGTTATTTTCGTTTCTCATAAGAACGGGTCTTTGAATATCAGGTAGTGGTCTTTCATCTCCCGTCATAATCCATTGTCCCCATTTGCGATTAGGGTCGCAGATGCTTCCGTGGTTGTATATATTGGGAGTTCCGAATGCGTGAAACAGCCTGTAATAGGCTTCTCTATCAGTAACATCACCACCGTCAAAGAACACTGCCTCAGGACCGAAATTCTTTTTGATCTGGAGTAATTTTTTTGTAATATAATCAGATGCCTCATCCCATGTTACAGACTTCCATCTATCTTCACCCCTCTCTCCTAATCTCATCAAAGGTGTTTTAATCCTGTGGGGTGAGTATGTCAGTTGAAGACCTGATGCGCCTTTTGCACAGAAAGCTCCTTGATTTATCAGGGAATGAGGATTTCCATATATTTTTTTTGCCACACCGTCTTCTACGAGTACCGAAATACCGCACTCAGAGGGACACATGGCATCTGATGTATATACTAACTTCTCTGTTTTTTCAAAATGAGTTTCTTTCTGCTGAACCGAAACCCTCCTCGTGTAACGCCTTTCTGTCATCTCATATCTTTTTAAAGGAGAATTGCCTGTATCACCGGTAAACATATAAAAAACCGAGGGGTTTGTTTCAAGCTCAGGGTTTAATACCTTGACCTGGTTTTTTTTAAGGGCAATGGCTATCTCACTCTTTTTATCATTGATGTCACCAAAGGTAAATGCCTTTCCCATGCAACTCTCTACACAGACAGGTAATAAGCCTCTTTTCAATCTCCTTGTGTAACAAAAATCACATTTTTCAGCCTTACCTGTGTAAGAACTTATCTCAATCACATCATAGGGGCACTTTTCATAACATTGCAGACATCCCGTGCAGAGTTCGTTATTGAGTAAGACAACACCTTCCTTGTTTTTATACAGTGCATTTTCTGAACATCCTTCAATACAAGGGGCATAGTCACAGTGATTGCAGAGACGAGGCAAAAAGAATTTTTTGATTTTCGGGTAGTTGCCTAATCGGTATGTCTCTACCCTGCATCTGGCAGTACCAAAAGGGATATTATATTCAGCCTTGCACGTTACCTGACAGGCATAACATCCCACACACCTATTAAGATCAATCAACATTGCGTATTTTTTATATTTTTTCATTTTATAAAGTATCGTTGACTGAAAAAGACTCCGAAGTATGTTTTTAGGGAATAACTATATTCATCTTTGCTGACATCATACCTCTGTGATGCAAGACCACATATTCCAATCCTTTCTCAAGAACCCTGGCGACATAAGTCAGGCTGTATCATATAACAAAATATCCAATTGCCATACTTAAATACACTGCGTACATTCCATCAGACTGCCACTGGTTTATAATGATTCCTGCTTTCGTGATCTCAACGAACCCAATAATGTAAGTTACAGAGGTGTCTTAAAACAGGGAGACAAAAAATAAATCTACAGGTCTTTCCTAAATTCTGGTTTGGGAGAACAAATCCTGCTTGGATGTTCTTCTTCATCACCGGTTTTGTGGGTGGGAAGCAGCATATATTCATCTCTGCAGGCGTCAGGCCTGTATGACTCAAGGTCATATATGCCAATCTTTTTCTCAAGCCTCCTGGCAACGTGAGACAGGGTATAGCATATGACAAAATATCCAATTGCCATACTTAAATAGGCAGACAACATTTTATCAGGCTGCCGCTGGCTTATAATGATTCCTGTTTGCGTGAGCTCAATAACCCCGATAATGTAAGTTACAGAGGTGTCTTTAAACAGGGATACAAAAAAACTCATAAATGAAGGTATCATTATTTTAAATGCCTGAGGTAATATCACTGATTTCATAGCTTGAAGTCTTGACATTCCAGTTGACAATGCCGCTTCCAACTGACCCCTCGGTATTGCCAGGATACCTGCCCTGACTATCTCAGCCTGATAGGCAGCGGCATATACACAAAGAGAAATTACAGCGCTCCAGAAAATAGAAATGTTTCCACCCACTAAATATGGTAGGAAGAAGTAAAACCAGAAGATAAGCAAAATTAACGGAGTTGCCCGGATAATCTCTATATATGCAACACATGGGTATTTGATATACATTCGGCAGGAAAGCCTGCTATAGCCCAACATGACTCCAAAAATAAAACTCAAAGATAAGGCAAGGGCTGCCAGTATAATGTTCAGGGCGAGTCCGCCAATCTCACCCTTGGGATAGGTGCCCAAAAGGTAAAAATTCCAGTGAGAGAATTGTTCAAGTAAACCCATGTTTTATCAAGCCCTTGAGTGAGTTATGCTGGAAATATCTATCTTTAAGTACTTCTCAAGTAGTATTATTATTGAAACCATTATTGCTGCCAAACAAATATAAAAGAGTGTCGCAATAGTGGTTGCCTCAATGCCCCTGAAGGTAAGTGATTCAATCTGCTGTGTAGCCCACGTCAGTTCAGGGGCTGTTATTGCCATACACAGAGATGTGTTTTTAAAATTGTGAACCATCCTGGTGCCAAGGGGAGGAAGTGTTACCCTGTAAATTTGAGGAAGAAGTACATAAATCCATTGCTGTACCCGGTTCAGTCCTGTGGAGATTGCGACTTCTCTCTGTCCATGGGGTATTGCAAGTCTGCCGCTTCGAAGGATATCAGAGACATATGAGGCGTTGTCAACGGTTAGTCCAAGGATCCCCGCTATCACTGGATAGTATAGATAGGAATTCAGTTTTTCACTTAAGCCTGAAGGAAGAAGTTCGGGGAAAACAAAATAAAAGAAGAGTACCCAGAATAACCCGGGGATATTGCGGAAGATTTCGACATAGAGGTTACCAAGGACTCGCAAGAACCTTGTCCTTGATACCCTCATTATCGCTATTACATTTCCCAGTAAGAGAGAGGATATAGTCGTGGTTACTAATAATACGAGCGTTATCTTAACGCCGGTAATCATCATCTGGAGGTAGGGCTCCCTGAAAGGGATACTCCAGTCGAACTCATATTGAAAGAATCCGGAAATTTTTATTGCCCCCTATTTTTTAATGGACATGAAGGATTTTACTTACAAATTCCCTTGTCCGTGCGTGCTGTGGATTTACAAGGATATCAGCCGGTTTTCCGACTTCCAGAATTTCACCATTATCCATAAAGATCAGTCTATCAGCCACCTTTTGGGCAAATGCTAACTCATGGGTAATAATAACCATTGTCATCCCCTCTTTTACCAGTGAAATCATGACTTCAAGCACCTCACTTATGAGTTCGGGGTCAAGGGCTGAGGTTGGCTCATCAAAAAGCATTATCTTAGGTTCCATTGCAAGACTCCTCGCTATGGCAACGCGCTGCTGTTCTCCACCTGATAACTGTATAGGGAAGGCATCACGCTTATGAGCAAGCCCTACCCTCTCAAGGAGCTGAACCGCTTTTTCTCGTGCCTGTTTTCTGCTGAGACCCCTTACCTTACGCGGGGCAAGAGTTATGTTTTTAAGAACTGTCTTATGAGGGTATAGATTGAAATGTTGAAAGACCACACCTATTTCAGCTCTGAGTTTAGTTAAGTTTGTTTTGGGATCTGAAAGGTGCATGCCATCGACAATGATTTCTCCATCATCAATTGGCTCAAGCTTATTAATAACCCTCAGCAGGGTGCTTTTACCGGCTCCGCTTGGTCCGCATACTACAACAACTTCACCTTTAGAAATCTCAAGGTTAATATTTTTGAGCGGTATACATTGATCATTAAATGCTTTGTATACATTGATAAATTTTATCACTTTATTTAAACCTAATTTGATATTTTTCCTACTAAAGATAGATCAGCTATTTGTGGATTTACGCAATTACTTTATTATTTCTATATACGAAAATTTTGTCAAGCAACTTAACAATTCAAATTAATATTTTAAATAATATTATACATTTTGTATAGTATATCTGCCTCAGTTCATAAACCCCGTTAGAAGACCTGTCTGCCTCAGGCAGGCCTTTGCCCTTCTAAACGTGCCTGACGGCAGTTAAGCGGGAAGGCTCACATGGGGTATTAGACCCCATGTTCGCTTAAAAAGGAATTTATCTTTATCCCTGTCGCAAGCCTGCCTGACGGTCTACGACTCATAGAGCAGACAGGCAGCGGGACTTTCTAACGGGGTAAACTCTTGTATTGGTTCTGCATTTAAACTTACAACTATTCTCTTAAAGAATGACATTGTTTCATAGTGAAATTCCAACCACACTTGAAACAACTCACCGTCACCAACAATAACAAATTTTACTTCTGAACTCTGAACTCCACACTCAAAATTCTCAATCCTAAACTCTATATTTTCTCTACATCTGAAGCATCTATGGTAAGGGCTACCCCCTGGCGTAAAACATCCACTGAAAGAACCAGTATGTGTTTGTCGAGCTTTTCAACGAATATTCCCTCAACCCCTGTTAGAGGTCCCCTCTTTATTCTGACTCTCTCTCCCTCATCAAGATATGGATATGGATCAAGTTCTTCTTTGTTTTCTACGAGTGTTTTTAATGAGATTATTTGTTCATCAGGAATAGGGTCTGGTTCTCCTGGTACAGAGCATAACAGCCGTACAACCCCGCTGATTTTCAAAACGCTCAATTTTTCTTCTGCTCTTTTCGTTATATGAACAAACAAATAGCCAGGGAAGAGCGGAAAAGCAATTAATTTTTTTCTGTCCTTCCATTTCCTGAGTCTTTCAACCCTTGGCAGAAAGGCCTCAATCCCTTTCTTTGTGAGCCTTTCAAAGACCTGAAACTCATGTCGTGATCTCACATGGACTGCATGCCACCGGGGATCTAAAATATCTGGCACTTCCATTAATTCTCCTTAAATAATAATTGCATATATTTTTCCCTCTTCTCGCTACTCTCTTGTCTCTACTTTCTACCATCAGAGTGAATAAACTTTTTCAATCTCGACACCAAGGTCTCTTACTCTTTGCTTTTCCTCACTGCTATCGAAAGAAGATAACAAAATGGCATCGTAATGCAAATAGGGCAAGTCCTTATATGAATATACATTATGGCCAAAAAATCCCTTCTCTGACCTTCTACTGTCAATGACACCAATGAGGTTTAGCGGAAGACCGCGCATAGAAATATAAGAAAGTTCAGCAATTTCTCCATCACCCCATATAAGGATGTCCCTGGCTCCCGAGGCAATTATCTGTCTGTAAAGGGCATCGATTCTTTTTCTTACATCCTTGAAATAACTCATTGAGAAATGCATATATTCATATGTGAGCCTCACTTTTTCTGCAAAGCCTTTTGGGGTAAGTATATATTTGACCCTGTTTTTCGGTATGGTGGTAATTTTTATGTGGCCTTTTTTTGCTAAGCGCTTGATATAGGTATTTACCAGGCCAAGGGCAATATCAAGGCTGCTGGAAAGTGTCCGCTGCGTAATCAGGGATTCTCTGCTTATCTCATCAAGAATCCTTAAGGTAATGTTATCGTGCTTGTCTGGTTCAAGGTTGTTCATGTTATGAACATCATAATGACTTCTGGTTCTTTTGTCAAGTATTCGAATAAGAAAGTTTCGTTTAACTCATTGAATAAAAGAATCTTTTTGATGTTTCCTCTTGTCTTGTGAAGATTTTTCTTCTAACTTTAATTTAAAATATATAGATAAAGAGCAGTGAATAATCTCTTCGAAAAAGCTTTAACGTCTCTTCAGAATCGAGTCTTGGTACGAGTCTCGGTACGAGTCGCATCGACGCATCGACGCAACGACGTATCGAGTTTTTGAGTTGCAATAGAATATAATAGGGAATAGCACGTGAAAAGGCTTCGAGGTTGGAGCGACTCCCGGAATGAAGTTTCTGTACGGGTATTATCGACGTATCGATTGTGCTCGACCCGGATAAACTCCGACGTGCTTTATGATTCACGTGTTCGAGTAAAGGGTGGCATTAAAAAAATAATTTTATAACTAATCCTTACGTTTCGGGATGACCACAAGCATCCCTCTATGCTTTTTAAAAAATGCGTTCAACTACAAAGACAAAAATTATTCAGTACCGCGATGGTACATCATCTGAAAGAGAAGACCATATCGCCTCAGAAAAAAGACTCAAGATATTTTCAAACAACAAGGAAATCCTGAGTCTCCTGTGCACTCCTACAATGGTCAAGGAACTGGTAATCGGTTTTGGTTTTTCAGAAGGGCTTCTCAAACACAACAACAAGGGGGAACAGCAGCAGGAATGGTGTTCTGAAAGAATAGAAATTCTCTGGCAAGATGAAGACATAGAAGTTCATCTGCCTATAGATATGCCAGAGGCTACTGCAACCCTGACATCAGGGTGCGGCAAGGGCGTGACGTTCATGCTCAATGAAGAAATGAGCGCAATTCAGGATGATTTTAAAACCAGCACTCACACAATCATCGATCTCTATAGGGAGTTTCAGAAAAAGTCAGAGCTTTTCCGGTCAACAGGAGGTGTTCACAGCGCAGCCCTTTGTGATGAACAAGAAATACTCGTTTTTGCAGAAGACATCGGAAGGCATAACGCCGTGGATAAGATTATCGGCTATGCATTTCTTGAGAATATTCCCATGCAGAATAAAATCCTTCTCTTAAGCGGAAGGCTTTCTTCGGAAATAATAAATAAGGCAGTAAGAGCCAAAGTACCGCTGCTTATCAGCCGTGCCGCTCCCACTGATATAGCTGTGGAGACCGCAAAGAAATACAACCTCACATTGATTGGTTTTCTTAGGGGGCAAAAATTAAATGTGTACAGCAATCCTCAGAGACTTATAAAATAAGGATACACGTCTTGATTTTCCTGACAAGATTTCTTTGTATAATAACTGGTGGTGCCACATCATTTTAACCCTCCATAAAGCCTCCGTAAGATAACTTACTGACTAAAACACTGCAGAGCGGGACCTCTCTCTTGTAATCTGTATCAAGGTATAATATATATAAGGCTATGGGATAAACGATATCGTTCTTGAACCTTTTATAAGGACATTACTGAGTTGATCACACTGAATAGAAAGCACAACTTTGAGGGCGACGGTTTCGTGGATTTAGAAGGAGACTACTCCAATACAGGTGCTACGGCACATGGTAATGAAACACGTAATGACGGTTTAGAAGAATCTTTAAAAGAAGGAGGAGAGAGAATTTTTACGCCATCCCGGGCATATAGATTCAAACGAACTTCACTGTTGCACAAAACCTGGCTGACAGTTTTGGAGTACTATCCCTATAAAAACCATCAGCACAAACTGGGCAGGAATTCAACAAAACAACCCATAAAAAAGCCTCGTAAGAAACTGTGCTTTCATACTATTTTAGAGGCAAAAAAAGCTTGCTTAGAATTCGTAATGTAAGTATAATAGAGCCGACTCTATATGCCCTATACTACGGCTCATCTATTACCCCGTAGGGTATTTATCAACAATTTATTAACAGGTGTTTATAACTTTTATTATCTTGCCGTTAGGAAACACACAAGCTTTTTTCACAACAAGAGAATAATGAAGATAGAAGATGCATGAGGGAAAACCCTTGAAGCTATAGAAGAAAAGGTCGGAGCTCAGACGTCTGAACTCTGGTTTAAGCCCCTTAAACTATTAAATATTCAGGACCAACAGCTCGTTATTGAGGTCCCAAACAGGTTTTTTAAGGAATGGTTAGAGGACCACTACCCCGGTTTAATTACTGAGACCCTTGAAAAATTTTATAAGAACCCGTTAAACCTCAAGTTCAAAATCCTCGAAAAGAAAGAAAGTTCTACTCACAGGAGGATAGAGACACATAGGGAACAGAGACGGGTAAAACTGGCGAGCCGTGGTATTTTCCTCAATCCAAAGTACACGTTTGAAAACTTTGTTACAGGTCCCAGTAATCAGTTTGCACGCGCTGCGGCAATAGCAGTTGCAGAATCTCCAGGTAAAGCGTATAACCCTCTTTTTATTTACGGCGGAGTAGGCCTCGGTAAAACGCATCTTATGCAAGCATGCGGCAACTTCATAATAGATAAATTACGTGATACCAACTTGCTCTATATGCCGGCTGAACAGTTCACGAATGAATTCGTTTTTTCAATGAGAAACAATAAAATGGAGGAATTTAAAGAGAGGTACAGAAACCTTGATATCCTTCTTATTGACGATATTCAGTTTATTGCAGGGAAAAGCGGCACTCAAGAGGAGTTATTCCATACGTTTAATGCACTTTACAATTCACATAAACAGATTGTGTTCTCAAGTGACAGGCCGCCTAAGGATATTTCACCTATTACCGAGAGGCTTCGTTCACGATTCGGGATGGGACTTATAGCTGATATTCAGATTCCAGAAATCGAAACAAAAGTGGCGATATTAGAGAAAAAATGTGAAATTGAAGGCATACATATTCCCTCTGACGTGTCATTTTTCCTGGCGAGCAAGATAAAAACAAACATCAGAGACCTTGAGGCATGCATGATAAGGCTCGGGGCATATTCCTCTCTTTCAGGGAGAACCATTACTGTTTAAATGGCAAAAGATGTTCTGAAAGATTTAATCCACGATGAGGAAAGACCCCTCGGTATAGAGTCTATTCAAAAAACTGTTTGTGAGTATTTCAGAATCAAACCGCAGGATATAAAGGCTAAGAAAAGAACAAGGGACATTGCCTTTCCAAGGCAGATTGCGATGTATTTAAGTAAGGTTCTCACAGAATTATCGCTCTCTGATATCGGTAAAAATTTTGGAGGTAAAGACCACTCTACAGTTATACATGCCTGTAAGCAGGTTGAGGAACGGAGAAAGAAGGACGAGGATTTTAACAAAAAGATTGAATACCTGCTAAAAAAAATTAAAAGTTTTGCGTAAAGCATTTATAAGCATTGTTAAAAGTTAATCGGTTATGAGGGGGATGTTATGAAACTGAAGATAGATAGAGAAGAAATACAAAAAACATTACAGAACATTCAGGGTATCGTTGAAAAGAAAACCACAATGCCAATTCTCAGTCATTTTTTGCTGAAAGTTGACAAGTCGGTATCTATTATAGCAACTGATCTCGATATTGCTTTTATAGGTCCCCTTAAAGCAGAAATCCGTGAAAAAGGGAGTCTTTGCATCCCGGCAAGGAAACTCCTTGAGATAGCAAGAGAGGTTGAAGACGATATTCTCTTAGAGACACAGGAAAACAACTGGCTGAAAATCACGTCAGGAAAAAGCACATTCAAGTTAATGGGACTCCCCGAAGAAGAATACCCTACACTCCCAAAGGTAAATCGTACAGAAGAACTTAACATAAGTTCAGAAACATTAAAAAATATGATTGAGAAAACTGTTTATGCAACAGGTGATAGTGATACAAGATATACTCTCAACGGTCTTCTCTTGCATTTCAGTCCAAAGAAAAAAACCATTGAGCTGAAAGTTGTTGGTACGGATGGACACAGACTTGCACTCATTACAAAAGACATACATGGCAAATTATCCGAAGAAAAAAAATTAATATTACCGAAAAAAGCAGCAGTAGAATTAAAGAGGTTACTTGAAGAACGTGAAGGTGATTTATCTATAGGGCTTAATAAAAACCATATCTTTTTTATTGTAGGCGACATCATCCTGACCTCAAGACTTATAGAGGGAACGTATCCTAATTATGAACAGGTAATTCCTCAAGACAATGAGAAAAAAGCAATCCTTGAGAGGGACACTTTTTCCAGGGCGCTGAGAAGAACCTCCATAATGAGCAGGGAAAAAACGAACTCTCTAAGATTTGACCTGGAGCAGGGCACATCAACACTCATCTCCATTAACCCGGACATCGGTGAAGCAAGGGAAGAAATAGCAGTTCAATATAAAGGAGATTCTATCTCGATAGGTTTTAATGCCCGCTACCTTTTGGATGCAATCCAGGCAATGGAAGGAGAAACCGTACAGCTTGAATTTCAGGACTCCCTGAGCCCTACGCTCATTCGGGAAGGAGGAGAAGAAGGTTATCTATGCGTTATTATGCCTATGAGGATCTGACAAAATAAAAAAATATGAAAGGGGAGAGAAATAGAAAATTAAAAGTTATGTACTTTCTGCCTCTCAAATGTTTATTCATTATTTCACAACAGTTTCTATTTCTCATTTTTAAAAAAAGGTAGGAAATGAAAGAAGAATCAACAAACATAAAAGAAGAAACCTATGGTGCAGAAGATATAAAAGTCCTTAAAGGGCGTGAGGCTGTGAGAAAAAGGCCAGCTATGTACATAGGAAGTACAAGCTTCGAAGGACTCCATCACCTTGTTTATGAGGTAGTCGATAATAGTGTTGACGAGGCACTTGCTGGTTTCTGTGATAAGATTGATGTCACAATCCATATGGAAGGCAGCATCACCATTATTGACAACGGAAGGGGAATTCAAACAGGACCGCATCCAGGTGTCTCTAAAAAAAGGACAGCTGCTGAAATAGCCCTCACAGAGCTTCATGCGGGAGGCAAGTTTGAAAGCAAGGCATATAGGATATCCGGTGGATTACACGGTGTTGGTGTCTCGGTAGTCAATGCTCTCTCTGAATGGCTTGATCTTGAAATAAAACAAAACGGCGCAGTCTGGGAACAGCATTTCAAAAGAGGTGTACCTGCAGGGCCTCTCACACGCGTCGGCAAGACCAAGAGCAGGGGTACAAAAATAACATTCAAGCCAGATATGGAAATATTCGAGGTATCTGAATTTAATTATGACACTCTATCTAATAGATTCAGGGAACTTGCCTTTTTAAACAAAGGGCTGTGCATCAGAATTATAGACGAAAGGGTTAATAAAGAGGAAACCTTTCTGTATGAAGGGGGTATCATATCTTTTGTCGAACACCTTAACAAAAATAAAAAGCCTCTACATCCAAAACCCATTTATGTAACGAAAGAAAAAGACGGTATAACAGTTGAAGTCGCCATCCAATATAATGACGGATATTCTGAAACTCTGTTTTCTTTTGCAAACAATATCAATACCAAAGAAGGCGGAACACACCTTATCGGATTTAAATCTGCGCTTACAAGAACAGCAAACAGCTATGGGACATCATCCGGTTTAATCAAGAATTCCAAGGATGCAATGTCAGGCGATGACATCAGGGAAGGACTTGTTGCGGTCATCAGTGTAAAACTACCTAATCCCCAATTTGAAGGACAAACAAAAACGAAACTTGGCAACAGTGAGATGAAGGGCATTGTTGAATCAGTGGTTAATGATACGCTCGGAACGTACCTTGAACAGACCCCTTCGGTAGCACGGAAAATAATTGAAAAAGCAATTCAGGCAGGAAGGGCTCGAGATGCGGCACGAAAAGCCAGAGAGCTCACAAGAAGAAAAGGGGCACTTGAAGACACCGGGCTTCCAGGCAAACTTGCTGACTGTACGGAAAAAGATCCCACCTCGAGCGAACTCTTTATCGTTGAGGGTGATTCTGCAGGGGGTTCTGCAAAACAGGGAAGAGACAGACATTTTCAAGCAATTTTACCATTAAAAGGGAAAATTCTGAATGTCGAAAAAGCACGGTTTGACAAGATGTTAAATTCTGACGAAATAAAGATATTGATAACAGCCCTTGGTACCGGAATTGGGACAGAAGATTTTGATATAACGAAGGCCAGGTATCACAAAATCATCATAATGACTGACGCCGACGTGGACGGTGCACATATAAGGACCCTTCTCCTTACCTTTTTCTTCAGACAGATGCCGCAGATTATTGAACATGGGTACCTTTTTATTGCGCAGCCGCCCCTTTTTAAGGTAAAAAAAGGCAAATCAGAACGATACATACAAAATCAAATCAAGCTTGAAGATATGCTTTTTGAACTTGCTGCGGATGAGATCGAAATCAGTAATGGGGAACTATTAAGTGGAAAAGCCATAATCCCCTATATAAGGAGCCTCTCTAAATTCGAAAAACTCCTTGAGTGGTTCGCTAAAAGAAAAAAGGACACGGCAGTCATTAAGGCTCTTCTCCACTATGACTTACATAAAGACTTACTAAAAAATACGAAAGACATCGGCAGTCTTATAAAAAAACTCAAGAAGGAATTCCCCGATTTATCTGAGGAACTTCTCGAAGATGAAGAACATCAAGCTTACAGAATTGAGATAAAACGAGATGGAGTTAAATTAACAATCGATGATGAGTTTTTAAAATCCCCTGACTTCAGGGAATTAAAAAATCTCTTCTCAGAACTTAAAGGACTTGGACACCCACCTTATAAGGTGAAACACAACAACTACAAACATAATTTTGAAAGTTCAAGAGAATTATTTGACTATATATTATCCATTGCAAAAAAAGGCATAAACATACAGAGGTATAAGGGGCTTGGCGAAATGAATCCGCATCAGCTCTGGGAGACAACAATGAACCCAGCTAAAAGGATATTGCTGCAGGTAAGTGTTGAAGATTCTGTCAAAGCAGACGAAATTTTCAGTATCCTCATGGGAGACAACGTAGAACCGAGAAAAGAATTTATTGCGCTGCATGCTCTTGAAGCAAGGAATCTTGATATCTGAAAACCGGGAACTGAGAAGATAAAAAGTCTCGAGATCTTTTTTTGTCTCACTTTTCATTCATAGTAAGGAGATTGAATGGCACGATTGGCTGTAAATATTGAAGAAGAAATGAAAACATCATACCTCGATTATGCAATGAGTGTAATCGTGGGGAGGGCATTACCTGATGTAAGAGACGGCCTCAAACCGGTTCAACGCAGGATATTATATGCAATGCTGAGAGAAGGGTTAGTGCCCGGTAAAAAGTTTTCTAAATGTGCAGGGGTTGTAGGTGAAGTACTCAAGAAGTACCACCCACATGGAGATTCCGCAGTATATGAAGCTCTCGTAAGGCTTGCCCAGGACTTTAACATGCGCTATGTTCTCGTTGACGGTCAGGGCAATTTCGGTTCTGTTGATGGAGACCCTGCTGCAGCATACCGTTACACAGAAGCTCGACTTACAAAACTCGCAGAGGAAATACTCACAGACATTGACAAAGAAACTGTTGATTTTGTACCAAATTTTGATGAAACCACAGAAGAACCTGTTGTCCTCCCTGCAAAAATTCCTAATCTCATTATTAACGGTTCAACCGGCATAGCAGTAGGAATGGCAACAAATATCCCTCCTCATAATCTCGGAGAAATCGTTGATGGGCTTGTGATGATGTTAGAAAAGCCGGAAACACATGTTAAGGACTTAATGAAAAAGATTAAAGGACCTGATTTCCCCACGGGAAGCACCATTCATGGGAGAAAAGGAATCATTGATGCTTATAACAGCGGCAGGGGTCTTATAAAGATTAGGGCGAAGGTAACATTTGAAGAACATGCAAAAGCTCAGCACCCTGTACCAGACGGTGCAGGGCGCTGCCCTGTACCGTCTGGTACAGGGCAGAGCATAATAATCACAGAATTACCGTATCAGGTAAATAAGGCGCGACTTATTGAAAAGATTGCAGAGCTTGTGCGAGCTAAAAAAGTAGAAGGTCTCTCTGACCTGAGAGATGAATCTGACAGAGAAGGAATAAGGGTTGTCCTGGAAGTCAAACGAGGTGAAATTCCAGATATAATCCTCAACCAGCTCTACAAACATACTGCTCTGGAGACTACTTTTGGCATTATCATGCTCGCAATTGTCAACGGTCAGCCACGGGTTCTAAATCTTGTTGAGCTGCTTTCTCTTTTTTTACAGCACAGGCGTGATGTTGTTGTTAGAAGAACACAGTTTGAGCTCAGAAAAGCTGAAGAAAAGGCCCATATCCTTGAAGGTCTAAAAATTGCTCTTGATAACCTTGACAAGATCATTACCTTAATACGTAAATCAAAAGCTCCTGAAGAAGCTCTGGGAGCCTTAATGAAGAATTTCCCTCTGACAAAGATTCAGGCACAGGCAATTCTTGATATGAAACTCCAGAGGCTTACCGGTTTAGAAAGGGAAAAAATAGTTAGGGACTACGAGGACACTATAAAGGAGATCGAACGACTCAGGACAATTCTTGCAACCCCTGCACTTGTGGATAATATCATAAAGGATGACCTGCTGGACATAAAGAAAAAATATGCTGACAAAAGACGTACAGAAATAACTGGTGAATCAAAAGAACTAACAATTGAGGATCTGATATCAGAGGAGGATATGGTAATAACCATTTCTCACCAGGGCTATATCAAGAGAAATTCTCTAACCCTTTACAGAAGCCAACGGAGAGGCGGAAAAGGGCTTCTCGGTATGGAGACAAGAGAAGAGGATTTTGTAGAGGATCTGTTTCTTGCTTCAACTCATGACCATGTGCTTTTCTTTACAAATCTTGGACGTCTTTACTGGCTTAAGGTGTATCAAATTCCTGAAACTGGCAGAGCAGCGAAGGGCAAAGCAATCATTAATCTTCTCCACTTTTCACAAGGAGAAAAAATAACCGCTGTTTTCCCAATTAAAGAATTTAAAGAAGACCTTTACCTGTTTATGGCGACTAAAAAAGGGGTGGTCAAAAAAACCTCTCTTAAAGCCTACAGCAATCCCAGAAGTAAAGGGATAGCTGCTATCAAAATCGACTATGGCGATGAACTTGTCGGGGTAAGGATAACGAACGGTAAAAAAGATATCAATCTGAGCACACAACAGGGACTTTCAATAAGGTTTAATGAAAAAGGTGTAAGGGAAATGGGGAGAGTTGCACATGGCGTAAGGGGAATAAAACTCCGGAAGGATGACGAGGTTGTTTCAGTAGATGTCCTTGATGAGGAATCCACACTCTTAACCGTAACCGAAAAAGGTTTTGGAAAGAGAACAAAAGGGAAAGAATACAGGCTTCAGAGTAGAGGAGGTAAAGGGGTATACACGATAAAGATAACGCCTAAAAATGGCAAGGTTATCGGGGTTCTCCAAGTAACAGGTGATGATGAAATAATAATTATTGCGAGCAGTGGTAAATTAATACGGATAAAGGCATCGAATATATCCATTATCGGCAGAAGCACCCAAGGGGTACGACTTATAAACCTTGCTAATGACGATAAAGTAGGAAGTATAGCCAGGGTGGTTGAAAAAGAGGAAAACGAAGAGGAGCACGGAAACGGGGGGAGTTCTCCAAAGAAAGATTAAATATAACCAAATCATTCCGAAGATCTGGCCTATCGTCGAGTCCTATCCCCTTCCAACAGACCTGCAACTTTTTTATGAAATGATAGAACCGCTCCTCTCAGTTCTTCCTCTGAAATTTCCTTCTTCTCGAGGAGTGATTTTATCTCTGATAGTTCTGAATCAATTTTTTCACAAATCTCTTTCTTGAAAAGATACATTTTTTCTAATTCATCTAATACCTTGTCAATTTCAACGAGAAATGACCTGATATAATAATCATCCTTGCTCCTTACACTCAATCGCCTGTGATAGTCACCTGATAGTATGATCCTTAACTCTGTTTTTAACCGTTCAAAGGGACCTAAAAACCGATGGGTAAAAAACATTGGTAAAATAACCACAATTATTGCATAGCCAAAAAAAACAATCAGAAAGTAAAAAAGACCGCGTTCTATTTTGTCGCCAAGTTCCATGGCGAGATATGTAAAAATAGCTACAACAAGAAGTGACCACAAAACCATATGGGCAATAGAAATCCGCAGTTCTTTAAGACTGAAGTATTTAGTGCGTATTTTCTTTTTACCTCTATCCATTATGCTTGAGCTCCCATAAATCCTCTCTTTACCTTTCTTTATTATATGAGCCTATTATATATTTATAGTATCGCTTTTTGCTATAGATATCAGGAATTTTGTTATTCAGAATCGGTTCACATTTATCCTGTATTTTTATTAATCTCTTGTAGTAAATGTAACAGTTCTCCAAATGTATCAATTATGAAATCAGCTTCTTTTAAAACCTCCCTCCCCCGGTATCCATACGTAACGGCTATGGTCTTAATGCCAGCTGCCTTGCCAGCCTCAATATCAAAATTGCTGTCCCCGATTATAACAGCTTCACTTTTTGAAGCATGAAATTTCTTTAAAACTTCAAATATGGGGACCGGGGAAGGTTTTCTCTCAGACATGCTGTCACTACCGAGAATGACATCAAAGAAGGTCGAAAGTCCACGTTCATGGAGGATTTTTTCTGAAAAGACTTTTCTCTTGTTCGAAAGCACAGCTTTTTTGTAATGAACGAATTTTGACAGGGTATCTTTTACCCCAGGATATGGAATTGTGTTATCGAGGAGATGAACTGAATAATGTTCAAGGAACCTTTTTACAGCTTCTTCTTTTACTTTTAAAAAAGAAATATTATCTTGAGAAACGACATAAGGGGATATCAGTTCCCCAATGAGATTTGATATACCAGAGCCAACCATTGACTTGATGGTTTCAATAGAGAGCGGTTGCACTCCAAAGGGTTCCATAGCGTAATTTACTGCATTTGTAATATCCTTGCTCGTATCGAGGAGCGTACCGTCAAGGTCAAATATTAAGAGTGTAATCATGAAGGATTATAGAGGGGATTGAGAAGATTATTTTACCTGCGTTTTCGCTGCTACTTGTGATCTTGAAATTGCTCGTTCCAGTGATGCTATTGAACGTGCCTGGTCAAATTTTTCAGCTTTTTTAAGCCTTTCCTCAGCACGCTTCTTGGCTTCAATAGCCCTTTCAACATCAATATCCTCAGCCTTTTCCGCGCTATCTGCAAGGACTAAGATCTTATCCGGTCCGATTTCAGCATATCCCCAGTTGACAAAGAAATACCCGGTTTCAGCGCCTTTCTTGTAAATTAACATGCCTACCTTGAGAGTTGTAAAAAACGGGATATGGTCCGGCAACACACCGAATTCGCCCTCACTCCCTGAGGCAACTACTTCATCAACCTCCTCACTGAAAGCAAGTCCGTAGGGCGTAACTATCTCTAATTTCAGTTTATTTTCCATCTAATAATTCCTTTTGCCACAAACTTTTTCGCCTCGGCGAATCCGCAGGGGCGGACACTGACTAAAATATTCTTCTTATATTTGCCACAGATTCACACAGAGTTTCACAGATTTTATTTATCCCGAATTACGAAAGGGTGTAAGTAGTAGCCCTGTTTGTCATTGCGAGCCGAAGGCAAAGCCATCTCTAAAAACGAGATTCCTCACTTCGTTCGGAATAGCAATTTACAATGCTTTCAATAAAACCCCTTCATTTATTTCAGTGTTTATCTGTGTAAGTCAGTGGCTGAATAATTTTATTTTTATCTGCTCCAGCCTAATTTTTTGGCTTTTTCCTCGACTTCTTCGATCGAACCAACCATATAAAATGCCTGCTCAGGGATATCGTCGTATTTTCCCTCAACAATTGCCTTGAACCCTTTTATTGTATCTGCGACCTTGACATATTTTCCAGGTGTTCCGGTAAATGTCTCTGCAACATGGAATGGCTGACTTAAAAACCTCTGGATCTTTCTTGCACGTGTAACGGTAAGTTTATCATCTTCCGAGAGTTCCTCCATCCCGAGAATGGCTATAATATCCTGCAGCTCTTTATATTTCTGAAGTATAATCTGAACACTCCTGGCAACATTATAATGCTCTTCTCCCAGTGTCTTTGGGTCAAGAATTCTCGATGTTGAATCAAGGGGGTCAACAGCGGGGTAGATTCCAAGCTCAGCAATTGGTCTCGCTAAAACGACCGTACCATCGAGGTGTGTGAATGCAGTTGCGACAGCAGGGTCAGTAAGGTCGTCAGCAGGTACATAAATTGCCTGCATCGAAGTAATAGCACCTTTCTTTGTCGTGGTAATCCTCTCCTGAAGGATCCCCATATCAGTACCGAGCGTTGGCTGATATCCAACAGCCGACGGCATCCTTCCAAGGAGTGCAGAAAGTTCAGCTCCTGCAAGTGTATATCTGAATATATTGTCTATGAATATGAGAACATCCTGACCTTCATCCCTGAAGTGCTCTGCAACAGTAAGGGCGGTAAGTGCAACCCGTACCCTTGCTCCTGGAGGTTCATTCATCTGACCGTAAATAAGCGCTGCCTTTTCGAGAACACCCGATTCTTTCATTTCAAGGTACAGGTCATTCCCTTCCCTCGTTCTTTCACCAACACCTGCAAACACAGAGACACCGCCATGAACCATTGCAATATTATGGATCATTTCCATGATAACAACGGTCTTACCAACTCCAGCGCCTCCAAACATACCCATCTTACCACCCTTAACAAACGGTACAAGGAGATCAAAGACTTTAACGCCGGTTTCAAAAACCTCTGTGACTGCCTCTTGCTCAACAAATTCAGGTGCTTCTCTATGTATCGGCAATTTATGCTCTGATTCTATCGGGCCGAGTTTATCAACACCTTCACCGATAACATTCATAATTCTCCCGAGTACATTCTTTCCGACTGGAACTGTTATAGGCATTCCTGTATCTACAGCCTCCATCCCTCTTACCAGGCCATCAGTGGCTCCCATGGCCACAGTTCTGAGTTTGTTCTCTCCAAGATGTGCTGCTACCTCAAGTGTTAATTTAATTGGCGGAATGCCTTTTCCGGGATCACCTGGATGATTAACGGTTATAGCATTTAAGATTTCGGGCAGTTTTTTATCAAACTCAACATCGACTACCGCTCCAATAACTTCTGAAACCCTTCCTTTATTCATAAGCTATACCCCCATGAAAAAATTAAAAATACAATTCTTAAAATTTAGGTCGGAACGACACTCGACAAAGTCGGAATCGACCCCTCACAAGACTCATTCCGATATTTTTTATTAAAGTTTTCCCATAATTATTATTGTTGATTTTTATTTTAACGCTTCAACACCGCCTACAATATCCATCAATTCTCTTGTAATTCCAGCCTGCCGTGCCTTATTAAATTGTAATGTGAGTTTATCTACCATCTCATCGCAATTCTGTGTCGCATTTTCCATAGCACTCATCCGTGCAGCCTCTTCTGCTGCCGAACTTTCAAGAAGTGCCCTATAGATCTGGATATCTACATTCTTTGGGATTAACCTGTTAAAAATCTCTTGCATGGAAGGTTCATAGATAAAGTGAGGACCCATAGATTTCAGAGCGCTTTCCTCCTCCACCTCCTCAATAGGAGCCAGAGGCAGAAGCTTCACTATTGAAATCTTCTGCGCTATCATGGACTTGAATTCGTTATATATAAGTGTTACCTCATCAATTGTCCTATTTATATAATTCTCTTTTATGTTATTGGCAATCTCCTGGACATCGGTGAAAATTATGCTACCTGAAAGCCCTGTCCAGAGTTTCCGCACAGGAAATTCCCTTCTCTTAAAATAATCAACGCTCTTTTTGCCTATAGTGCTTATACTTATCTTAAAACCCTCTTTTTTGAGATGATTAATATGGTCTTGAGCAGCCTTGAGGATATTGGTATTAAAGGCGCCACAGAGCCCTCTGTCAGCACTGATCACGACAACTTCAACGATTTTTCTCGGTCTTGCAGCGAGTAGAGGATGCACATCTTTTTCAGCTCCCCTGGCAAGGTCGAGAAGAACGGTATTCATCTTTTCAGCATAGGGTCTCAGTTCAAACATTCTCGTCTGGACCTTCCTGAGTTTAGCAGCAGCCACCATTTTCATGGCTTTGGTAATCTTCTGTGTATTTTGGACAGCTTTTATTCTCTTTTTTATATCCCGTAACGTAGCCATGTGCTTTAATTACCTAAATAGCTTATGGTTGATAGCTCTTAGCTGATAGATATATAGGCTATGAACTATCAGCTAAGAACTAAATCTTGAACCCTTTTTTAAATTCCTCAACTGCCTGGGAGATTTTTTCTTTTAAAGAATCATCGAGAGCCTTTTTTTCACCTATTTCCTTCAACAGGTCTTCCTTATTGACTGTTATAAATTTAATAAATTCTTCATCAAATTTTTTTATGGCCTCAACAGGTATGTCATCGAGTAATCCTTCTGTACCAGCAAATATCAGCATTACCTGCTGCTCAACAGGGAGTGGCACGTATTGACCCTGTTTCAGGAGCTCGACCATTCTTTTCCCTCTTTCAATCTGGGCAAGGGTTGCCTTATCGAGATCAGAGCCAAACTGTGCAAATGCAGCGAGTTCCCTGAATTGCGCAAGGTCAAGCCGTAACATACCCGCAATCTGTTTCATTGCCTTTATCTGTGCTGCACCACCCACACGGCTGACAGACAGACCGACATTAACAGCAGGCCTTACCCCGGCATAAAACAGCTCCGGCTCAAGGTATATCTGGCCGTCTGTAATTGAGATAACATTTGTCGGGATATAGCCAGACACGTCTCCCGCCTGAGTCTCAATGATAGGGAGGGCAGTGAGAGAGCCTCCTCCCAGTTCATCTGAGAGTTTTGCTGCCCTTTCAAGCAGTCTTGAGTGCAGGTAAAAGACATCACCCGGATATGCCTCACGTCCAGGCGGACGCCTCAGCAGCAAAGACAGCTGTCTGTAGGAAGCAGCCTGCTTGCTGAGATCATCATATATTATGAGGGCATGCTTGCCATTGTCTCTGAAATACTCACCTATCGTACATCCTGTATAGGATGCTATATACTGGAGTGGAGCAGGCTCACTGGCTGATGCGTTTACAACAATTGTATGAGCCATTGCTCCGTAATCCTCAAGGGTTTTAACAACACGAACAATATTTGCACGTTTTTGACCAACAGCTACATAAATACAGATAACATCCCCGCCTTTCTGATTTATAATGGTATCAATTCCTATAGCGGTCTTACCTGTCTGACGGTCACCGATAATGAGTTCCCTCTGCCCTCTTCCAATAGGAATCATAGAATCTATTGCCTTGAGACCGGTTTGAAGTGGCTCTCCGACAGGCTGCCTGTCAACTATGCCAGGGGCAACAATATCAACCATTCTCGTCTCTTTTGTATCAATCGGCCCCTTACCGTCTATGGGCTGACCGATAGCGTTCACAACTCTTCCAACCATGGCCTCACCTACGGGCACCTCCATAATCTTCCCGGTGCGTTTAACGATATCGCCCTCTTTAACAAGTCTGTCTTCACCGAAGAGAACTGCGCCAACTGCGTCTTCTTCAAGGTTCAGCGCCATTCCATATAGCCCATTTGGAAACTCGAGGAGTTCTGATGCCATACATTTCTCCAACCCATAGACCCTCGCGATACCGTCACCGACTTTAATAATTGCACCGACTTCGCTTACATCAACGCGTTTTTCAAAATCGGTGATTTGCTTTTTTAAAAGTGCGCTTATTTCTTCGGTTTTAAGTTCCGTAACTTCCATGAAACACCCCCGTATAAAATTTAATTTTTTGGGAAGATTTCCTTAATTTATTGACATTTCTTTTGTTAATTCTGTCCTTAAAAGGCGTAACTGACCTTTGAGGCTGCTATCATAGATTGTACTACCAATCTTTACAATGAACCCCCCGAGCAGCGCAGGATCAATCTTGCTATCAATATCAACATCTCTCTTGGTCAACTCCCTGAGTGTTTTTTTAAGTCTTTTAATATGGTTTTGCTCTAATGCTACCGGCGATATGACAAGGGCTGTTGCCTTTTTAAGTTTTTCATTGTAAGCATCAGTTGATGCCTTTATGATTTCTTTCATTGCAGACAGATATCCATGCATAATAATGAGTTTTAGAAATTTTTCAGACTGCCGGGATATCTTAAGATGAGAAGTCAGAATTTTTAATGCCTGAGCTTTTTCATTATCTGTGAAAATACGGCTTGAAAATAAAAGCTTGAGTTCTCTGCTGGAATTAATCACTTTTGAGAATATGTGAAGTCCCTCAAGGACCCCGTTTATATCTGAAATATCAAATGTGTTAATCAATGACCTGCTGAGTTTTTTTGCAATCTGGGACTTATTCACTTCTTTACCTCGAGTTTCTTTATGTATTCGTCAATGAGAGTCGCCTGCTCCTTTTTGCCGAGACTTTCTTTAATCTGTTTTTCTGCGAGCTCCAGTGCCAAGAGTGCCGCTTCAGACTTTATTGTATCTTTTGCTTTTTGTAACTCAAACTCAATTTGTGCCTTTGCCTGCTCTAAGATTTTATTTTTTAAGTGCTCACCTTCAGCGACAAGTGCTTCTTTTTCGTTCTTTCCCGCTTTTTGTGCAGCATTCAGTATTTCATTTATGTCATGGTCAATATTTTTGAGCCGCTCTTTTACCTCGGCAAGTGTTTTCTGTGCAATTTCTTGTGCTGCCTCTGCTTCCTGTATGGACTTTTCTATCAGCTCTGTGCGCTTTTTGAAATACTCCTTTGCAGGTTTAGCCAAAAATTTGACAAGAATAATTACGAGGATGGCAAAATTTATAATGGGCCAGAACAGGTCCTTAAAGTTAAAAGAGTGTCCTGCTTCCTCTGCAGCGAAAGCTATCTCATGAGAGGAAACAGAGAGAATGCAACTCAGGACACCGATGAAATAAAAAAAAATTTTTTCTAGTTTTTGTCTGTAATCTGCAATCCGGGATCTGAATTCTATCATACTCCGACCATTTTTTCGACGATCATCTTTGAGAAGGCTTCAATTTCTCCCTTCATCGACTCTTTTGTTTTTTTAACCTCTCTTTTGATATCCTCCCTGGCTTTTCTTGTCATTTCCGCAGCATCTTTCTGAGTTCTTTCGACGAATTCTTTTTGTGATGCAAGACCTTCTCTGCTCAGCTTTTCAAAAACTGTTTTTGCCTTATCCCTTGTTTCAGTGAGTTTCCCCTCTATTTCTCGTAATTGATTTTCTTTTTCAATGTTCATGGCTTCCGCACTGTTGAGAGCGCCCTTAATGTGATCTTCTCTCTCTGATAAAGTACGCAAAAGAGGTTTGAAAAGTATGTAATTTAAAAGTACAATCAGGACTAAAAAATTTATGAGATGAACAAAAAACCATCCGTTTAGTTCTAACATTGAGACTCCTCACATAACACGTGAAAATAGAATCCTCAAAAGGGGTTTAAAAAATACAGGAAACTCTCAAAAAATAACATAGCATACATCTTTTGTCAATAACGCTTGTTTTATAAAAATATTTATAAATTTTATATAGTTATCAAGCTTTAATTTCTTGATTTGTTAAAATACCGCTGATACAATAGTAAAAAAAATAGTCAATGACATGCGTGTTGAAGAATTTGTTCTCTCGCTGTAGGGAGGAGGATGTATGAAAAACAATTATATTCTTAAAGTTCAGGATGCAAAAGCCATGGATATACAGAAGGCACTTCAGGCTGCTGGCATTAAAGTTACAAGTATAACAGAGGTATATAAAGAGAAAGACGAAGAAGTCCCCAAAAATAATAACTCCTAAAACAAGGAGGTACTGTCATGGAGGTACTGGCTGGGAAAATTACTCACTATTATAAAACAATCGGGGTGGCAGCCGTAGATGTAAGTAATCAACTGGAAATCGGAGATATCATACATATCAAGGGGCATACAACCGATTTCGAGCAAAAAATCGAATCAATGCAAATAGAACACAAACAGGTAACAAAAGCAGGAAAAGGTCAGGTAATCGGTATAACTGTAAAAGACTATGTACGGGAACACGATTTAGTTTATAAGATTGAAAACGAATAAGGCCTCGTCAGAAGTTCAAAATTCTACCTAAAAAGGAGAGATATATGGAACTCGGACTTGAAACAATATTAGGTATTGTGATGATAACCATAGGAATAATATCCTTTTTGTTTGTGATGAATGCAAAAAATAAATTTCCAGAAAACAGTGAGTTAAAAACAATTACCACTGATCTCATCCCCGCGATATTCTTTTTAATGCTTTTTTCACTCTGGCATGTTTTGAGGGAGGCATTTCAATGGAAAAAAACCATTGGTGAATTTATGGAGTATCCTGAATATCTTTTCATATCTATTGCTTATATTATGTTATTTATTGCAGCAAAAAAACTGAATAGTATTGCAAAAGAATTTGGGATAACTGAAAAATGAGCAGTGACCTTGGCCAGCGGATTTACGATATTTTAAAAGCCGAGCTGTCAGAAATAACATCCAGTATAATCGTAAAAGAAAAGTGCAAGGCGATAGGCAAAACCCCTGATACTATAACATCTGAAGATATACAAAGGTTAATTCCGCTTATTATGGGACCCGCACTCCTTTTTGGCGGAAAGACAAAATCCCAGAGGATAAAGGAAAAACTACAAAAGCTGATATAGAAAAAACTATTATTTCATCACCCGTTTCAGGACTTCCTGATATGCCTCTTCGACTTTCCCTAAATCTCTCCGGAATCTGTCTTTATCTAATTTTTCCAAGCTTTTTTTGTCCCAGAGCCTGCACGTATCCGGTGCTATCTCATCTCCAAGAAGCAGGTCATTATTATGCATGCCAAACTCGAGTTTAAAATCAACGAGCAGGATATCCCTTTCATCAAAAAATTTCATCAGGACATCATTTATCCTGAGAGAATAGTTTTTTATATCCCTTACTTGCTCTGCTGTTGCAAGGCCGAGAACCCTGATATGGTCTTCAGTCACCAGAGGATCTCCAAGTGCGTCGTTTTTATAGTAAAATTCGACTATCGGGAAAGGGGCGGGTATTCCCTCTTCAATGCCGAGTCTTTTTGCAAGACTTCCTGCTATTATATTTCTAACTACGACCTCGACAGGAAGAATCTTTAATTTCTTTACAAGCATCTCTCTGTCGCTGAGCTGTTTTACAAAGTGGGTTGGTATACTCTCTTCCTCAAGCAGACGAAATAGCCGTGCAGACATGTTATTATTAACAATCCCTTTGTCTTTAATGGTTCCTTTTTTCTGCGCATTAAAGGCAGTAGCATCATCTTTGAAATACTGGATTACCAGATCCGGATCAGATGTCTCAAAAAGCTTTTTTGCCTTGCCTTCATATAATTGTGCTTTCTTTTCCATAGTACTCCACCCCACAGGTTATGATAAAGAAGATATTAAAATGTTAAATTAATCCCGCCTTCTCAATTTTGATTTCTGTGATTTTATTTTTGAATTTTTATCACTGAATACCCTTTTAAATAAATAATCCACGTTCTTCACATAATACGACAAATCAAATAATGAATCTATTTCACGAGGGGACAAATATTTATTGATAAGCACGTCTTTTTTGAGGATGTCCTTAAAGTTTTTCCTCTGTTTCCAACTCTTCATGGCATTGTTCTGGACAAGGCGATATGCATTATTCCGGCTCAAACCCTTTTCTATAAGAGAGAGGAGAACCCTCTGTGAACAGTAAAGCCCATAACTTCTATTCATATTCTCACGCATTCTCTCGGGATAAACGTGAAGGCCTTTGAGAATCTCTGTTACTCTCGCCAGCATATAATCAACAAGTATTGAACTGTCAGGAATTATTATCCTCTCAACAGAAGAATGGCTGATATCACGCTCATGCCATAATGAAATGTTTTCCATGGCTACGAGAGCATAAGAGCGTACAATTCTTGAAAGTCCGCAGAGATTTTCACATCCAACCGGATTCCGCTTATGCGGCATTGCTGATGAACCTTTCTGTCCTTTGGTAAAAGGTTCTTCCGCTTCAAGAAGTTCGGTCCTCTGCAGATGTCTGATTTCTAGTGCAATTTTTTCGATAGTACTCGCAATGAGTGCAAGTGTGTTCATATACTCTGCATGTCTGTCCCTCTGAATAATCTGGGTAGATATTGATGCAGGCTTCAATCCGAGTTTTTTACACACATACTTTTCAATAAACGGTGGAAGACTCGCAAACGTGCCAACAGGTCCTGAAAGCTTGCCATAACTGACTATTTCCTGAGCGGCCTTCATTCTCAAAAGATTTCTCTTCATCTCATCATACCAAAGAGCAAACTTGAGTCCAAATGTTGTAGGCTCAGCATGAATACCATGGCTCCTGCCCATCTGAATTGTTTTTTTATATTTATACGCATTTGTTTTAAGGACAGCCATTAACGCTCTTATATCATCCATTATGAAGGCGGCAGAATCCTTCATAAGAATCGCAAGAGCTGTATCAAGTATATCTGAGGACGTAAGTCCCTTGTGGATGTTTTTTGCCTCTGGCCCTACATGTTCAGCAACTGAAGTCAAAAAAGCAATGACATCATGTTTTACGGTCTTCTCTATTGCATCTATTCTCGAGATATTAAATTTAGCTCGTTTTTTAATGGCCGCAAGACTCCTCGAAGATATTTCACCACGCTTGTGCCATGCCTCACAGGCAGCTATTTCAACATCAAGCCATCTCTGGAATTTATTCTGTGGTCTCCAGATTTCTGCCATCTCGGGTCTCGAATATCTCGGTATCAAATTCGCCTCCTCGTATGATGTTCATTATATGTGATTAACCGATTTCTAAAAACGATTACACACATTATTTTCATCTATAAATCTTTTCTGTCCGTTTAATTAAGGTTTTAAAGCCGTGAAATCAGACAATCCTGTAACTAAGGTACATCATGGTACTCGTAACAGTCGTTTCGGTAAGAAACGAGGGTGATCCTGCATGATTATTTTCTTGTGCGTAAACGTAAATACTATATCATAAGGCCCTCTTTTTATTTCTATAAAATTTTTTATTACAGCCCCTGTAGCACGTCGATACGAGCCAGGGGGAACCTGACTGCCTTGCCTACCGGTCTACGACTCATAGAGCAGGCAGGCGTCAGGCACGTTACGCTCGTTCTTTTAGTGCACTACCACAACAGCACCAGGATAATAGTCCCCGGGTTGGTCAACACTGCCTGCGTCTCATAGAAATCGAAGAAAGGGGATATCTACTGTTCACCTGCAATTTTTTCACTTTTTTGAATTTTATCCAAAATTCCATTAATGAAAGAGGCTGAATCTTCTGTTGAATATTTCTTTGAAATCTCAATAGCTTCATTTATTGTCACTGTTGGGGGAATATCTGATCTGTAAAGGAGTTCATAAACAGCGGTTCTTAAAATGCTTCTGTCAACAATGGCCATTCTTTCAATAGACCAGTGTTCTGTAGTTTTTTTTATTATTTCGTCAATTTTCTCGATGTTTTTGGTTGTTCCAATAACAAGAGCTTTTGAAAATTGTTTAATATCTTCATCTTCTTTAATATCTTCCCAGAAATCTTCAAATAAATCATTACTGAATTCGTTATTGGTTACATCAAGCTGGAACAGTATTTGCAAAGCATATTCTCTGGCCCTACGCCGTTTCATAAAATAGAATTCAGATGTCAGAATACAGAGTACAGACAAAAGATGCAGGTTGTCGTAATCTATATTCGCTATTCAGCACATGAAAGAGGGGTGGAACTACAAAATTTATATGCTTTTTTTCGTGGTTCACGCAGTAAAAAGCAAGTTTTCGGCCTCGCCGCTCTAAGGGGAAACTTTTTTTCTGAGTACCATGCTCTGGCATCACAGTTTCTTCAGAAGTTGAGCCATCTCAACTGCTACTAATGCAGCGTCCCATCCCTTATTGCCGCTCTTTGTGCCGGCCCTTTCAATTGCCTGCTCAATTGTATCTGCCGTTATAATGCCGAAGGCTACAGGAATCTCTGCTTCCAGTGAAACAAGTGCTATTCCTTTGGCAGCTTCTGAAGCAACATACTCAAAATGTGGAGTTGCTCCCCTGATAATTGTACCCAGACAGATAATTGCATCATGTGATTTCTTCAGAGCAATTTTTTTTGCTGCGAGAGGGATTTCAAAAGAACCCGGGACTTTTATTACGTCTATATTCTGTTCAATACCGCCGTGTCTTAAAAGGGCGTCTTTTGCACCATCGAGAAGTTTGCTGGTTATAAATTCATTGAAACGGCTCACAATCACAGCAAACTTCAGATCCTTTGCCTGAAGCTCCCCTTCGTATTTCTTCATAAAACCTCCTTTTCAAAAACCCACATGTTAAGCACTATGAGATACATCAAAAGTTAGAAATAAATATTAAAAAAACGAGATGACCAATAAAAGATTTCTTTGAGTTTTGATCTGTCATTTTAATTTGTGCTTTTGACACTGTAATGTTTTAGTTTGTCATTATAAATTTTGATTGAAATATATATCAGGAATCTCAACTTTTGTATAAAAGAACGAACATTTTACACCTTTTTAAGAATATGTCCAAGTTTTTTCTTTTTTATTGATAGATATTCGATATTCTTCTCATGCGGTTTTATTTCAATAGGAACCCTTTCAACGATGCTTAAACCATATCCCTCAAGACCAATTATTTTTTTTGGATTATTCGTCAGTAAGCGCATCTTTCGGAGCCCAAGTGCAACCAATATTTGTGCACCCGTACCATAATCCCGTAAATCAGGTTCAAAACCGAGCTGTTTATTTGCCTCAACTGTATCAAACCCCTGATCCTGGAGTTCATATGCCTTTAATTTATTAACAAGACCGATCCCTCTGCCCTCCTGTCTCATATACAGGAGTACCCCTTTCCCTTCCTTCTTGATTCGAGCCATTGCTTTATGAATTTGGTCGCCGCAGTCACATTTCCTTGAGCTAAAAACATCCCCTGTAAGACACTCAGAATGTACTCTGACGAGTACGTCGTCATCAGGTGAGATATCACCTTTTACCAATGCTATATGAACAGAACCATCGACTATATTTTCAAAGGCAGTAGCACTAAATTCACCGCCATATTTCGTTGGAAGTTTTGTTGTTGCCAACCTTCTCACAAGACTTTCCGTGCGCATCCTGTATGTAATCAGGTCCTTTATGGTAATAATCTTCAAGGAGTGTTTACGTGCAAACTTTATCAGGTGCGGAACCCTTGCCATGGTGCCATCTTCATTCATTATTTCACAAATAACCCCTGCAGGATACAGTCCGGCCAGTCTTGCCAGGTCAACAGAACCTTCAGTCTGTCCAGCACGCTTAAGCACACCTCCTGGTTGTGACCTTAAGGGGAATATATGTCCTGGCCGCACAATGTCTTCAGGTTTTGTTTTCGGACCTATTGCTGTAAGAACCGTTTTTGCCCTATCAGCTGCAGAAATACCGGTTGTTACGCCTTTTCTTGCTTCTATAGAAACGGTAAAAGCAGTGCCAAAATGTGAAGTGTTGTTATTTGTCATCATTGGTAGTTTGAGTTCTTCCACCCTTTCAGGAGTTAATGACAAACAGATAAGACCCCGCCCATATTTAGCCATAAAATTTATAACCTGAGAGGTCACTTTTCCAGCGGCTACGGTGAGGTCACCCTCATTTTCCCTATCTTCATCATCTATGAGGATAACCATTGTGCCCTTTTTAATATCTTTAAGAGCTTCTTCTATCGTGTTAAATTTGTACCTGTGCATTTTTTCACTAAAAAATAGAAGTGGAATTAAAAAACCTTAATTGTGCACTCTGATTTTGATACGTTCGGCAGCACACAAATCCTACCCTTTAGGGTAGGGATAATACAGGTGCCGCTCAGTATGGCTTCGACTGAGCTCAGCCGAATGTCCAACCCTGAGCAAACCCCGACTTTTAAGTCGGGGACAGTCGAATGGGTTGATTGTTATTCGGTAAATCCTTTTTCTTTCAGTAACTCTTTAAGTCCCCTATCGGAATTTTGCATGGTCATGAACTTTTCAACGTATTTGCCAATAATGTCAACTTCAATGTTAACCCTGCTACCTATTCCTTTATCTCCAATATTTGTTGCGTGAAGTGTGTGGGGAATGATTGCTACACTGAATGAACTATTGTTAAGTCCTGTCACCGTCAGACTTATGCCATCAACGGCTATTGAACCTTTTTTAACAACATAATTTAAAATCTCCCTGGATACTTCAAAGGTATGAAGCGTATACTCTCCTTCTTTTTTTTTATCGGTAATGATACCGATACCATCCACATGCCCGGTTACTATGTGTCCACCGAGCCGATCAGTCAGTTTCAAAGGCCTTTCAAGATTTAATCGGTCATTGGTTTTAAGTTCTCCAAGGTTTGTACTCCGTATCGTCTCAGGTGATACCTCAAAGACAATTTCTCTCCCTATAGTTACGACTGTGAGGCATACGCCATTTACAGCCAGACTATCACCTACTCTCAGTTCCATATCAATGTGGGGTCTGACAGATATCTTAAGCCCCCCTTTGACTCCCATAAGAGAAGAAACAGTACCCACACCCTCAATAAGCCCGGTAAACATTGTCCTTTGAGATGAGAAATTCAAACTCCTTTGCGTTTTACTGTGTCATTTATGGTTCGTTTTTTGAATACAACTTCATTAACAATTTTATGACTGCGTGCTTGTATCAATATGGAAATTAAAAGTTTTTTGATAGATAGTAAAAAAATTCACTGTTTCTTGCCACGAAACTTTTACCATGTAATGCTTTTTGTGGAATAGATGTATATCATTTTTTTCAACAGGAATTTTGTAATTTTCAACAAGGTTAAGAATTTTTTCCATTACATCTTCAGACCTATCTGCAACGCTCACTCTCAGCATTTCTGTCAAGTCACTTGTAAAGGCGTAGTAACGATAATGAGGGACGATAAACAGAAATAACGAATAAATCACAACAGCGGCAATACATATGATGACAATATATTTTACCATGTTACCCCCCCATTCTTTACTGTTTATTATACTCTATTAGTTAACATTAAAGAGCGAGCGTAACGTGCCTGATGCCGCCTGCTCTATGAGTCGTAGACCGTTAGGCATGGCAGTCAGGCTTGCCTGCCGGCAGGCAGGTTCCCCGTCGCTCGGTAAGAGTCTCGGTACGAGTCGCAACGACGTATCGAGGCAGCGATGCATCGACGAATAGACCTGCTGCAGGGAGCTTTAATGAACTGTATTTCACTGTTTTTGACATTACATCAATGTAAAAGCTTACCGAGCCTGTTCCATCGTATTTTTCTTAACCAGTCCCCTTTATTATCCCATGACCAGTAGATTATAAATGCCTTGCCTTTTATCTCACTCATATCTACATAGCCCCAGAACCTGCTGTCATAGCTTCCATCTCTGTTATCGCCCATAACAAAAAATGTGCCGCGTGGAACAACAACCTGACCAAAATTATCTCTACCTCCCATCTGCTCTATCTCGATTCTTTTATCTTTATGTACTGCATACTGTTCAACGATGGCAATACCATTTATATATACAGTTTTATTTTTTATCTCAATCCTGTCTCCTCCCACACCGACAACCCTTTTTATGAAATCTCTACAATCGTCTTTAAATAAATATATCAGGTTTTTATTACTCCAGATATTATTAATTCTCTTTGTAATATTGCTGGTAAGATTGCGGCACTCTTCTTTTTCTTTGTTCCCCGGGAATGAAAACACGATTATGTCACCACGTCGAGGCTGTCTAAGAATCAAAAAACGGCTGTTCATAAAAGGTAGTTTTAACCCGTATAAAAACTTATTTACCAGTATATGGTCACCTACATTCAGGGTTGGTATCATGGAGCCCGAGGGTATCTTAAATGCCTGTATCACAAATGTACGTATCACAAGGGCCAGAAGTACCGCAATTACAATAGCTTCTGCATATTCTCTGAATTTTGATTTCTTGTTAGCCAATTTCTTATCTCTCTCCTTTCCGGGGATTTAAAACCAAAACTTTTAAATTACTAAATAAATCCCTCTTTTCAACTATTCAAACATAACAAAAATCTGTCTCATTCTTACTCCTTGGTTATTGGTGCCTTGAATATAAAGTATCTTGACATAATTGTTCTTATTTTACCTTAAGCACCGCCATAAAAGCTTCTTGCGGGATTCCAACCCTTCCAACCTGCTTCATTTTGCGTTTGCCTTCTTTCTGTTTCTCGAGAAGTTTTCTCTTCCTCGTCACATCACCACCGTAGCACTTTGCAAGAACGTTCTTCCTTAAGGGTTTTATACTCTCGCGGGCTATTATTTTATTCCCGATAGCTGACTGTATTATGACCTCGAAAAGCTGTCGGGGAATAACCTGCCTCAATTTTTCTACAAGCTGTCTGCCCTTATAGTACGCCCTGTCTTTATGAACAATAAGCGATAGTGCATCAACAATCTCTCTATTTATAAGTAAATCCAGACGTACAAGTGAAGACTCCCTATACCCTATAAACTCATAATCCATAGAAGCATACCCGCTCGAAAAGGATTTCAGTTTATCATAAAAATCCCATAAAATCTCACTCAGAGGAATCTCATAGGTTATAATAACCCTGTCTTTTCCGAGATAGCTGAATTCTTTCTGAATGCCCCTTTTCTCGTGGCATAGTTCAAGTATGTGGCCAACATAGTACTGCGGGGAAAAGATTGTGACCTTAACAAAGGGCTCCTCGATCCGTTCGTATTGCCGGGGCAATTTTGATGGATTATCTATGAATAACACTGTCCCGTCAGATTGAATAACTTTATAGATGGTTGTTGGTGCAGTATTGACAAGCTCCAGACCAAATTCTCTCTCAAGTCTCTCTTTAACTATTTCCATGTGCAGGAGGCCAAGGAATCCCCCCCTGAAACCAAAACCAAGGGCAACAGAAGTCTCAGGCTCAAAGGTAAAGGACGAATCATTAAGTCTTAGTTTTTCCATGGCATTCTTAAGAAGCTCATACTGACCCGTTTCAGTAGGATAGAGACCGCAAAAAACCATTGGTTTCACCTCTTTATAGCCAGCACACGGTTCAGAAACTGGATTTTCTGAATTTGCAATGGTATCTCCGATTTTGGTATCAACTACATTCTTTATACCGGCAATAATATAACCAACCTCTCCTGCACTGAGGGAGTCAATGGGTTTTTTAACCGGAGTAAAAATTCCTACTTCGCTCACCTCAAAAACCTTTTTAGTCGCCATAAGAAGAATTTGTGTCCCTCGTTTCACTTCACCGTCAAAAAGTCTTACCAGAACATTAACCCCCTGATAATTATCAAACCACGAATCAAAAATTAAAGCTTTTAATGCATTCTTCTTCATACCTCCTGGTGATGGAACTTTCTTTACAACAGCTTCAAGCACTTCTCTGGTTCCCACGCCTTCTTTTGCAGAAGTAAGTACAGCCTCTGCGGCACCTATTCCCAAAGATTCCTCAATCTGCTTTTTTACCTTTTCAGGTTCTGCTCCTGGAAGATCAATCTTATTTATTACCGGAATTATCTGAAGATTATGTTCGGCAGCCAGATATGCATTGGTAAGTGTCTGTGCCTCAACTCCCTGAGCAGCATCAACGACAAGCAGTGCTCCTTCACAGGCAGCAAGACTCCGGGAAACCTCATAGGAGAAATCAACATGACCGGGTGTATCAATGAGATTAAGAAGATAGTCTTTTCCGTCTAATGCCCGGTAATTAAGCCTAACCGTATGAGCTTTGATAGTTATTCCCCGCTCTCTCTCTAAGTCCATGGAATCCAAAATCTGCTCGGCTTTTTCTCTTTGAGAAAGGGCTCCGGTCAATTCGAGTATCCGGTCTGCCAACGTGGATTTCCCGTGGTCTATATGGGCTATAATAGAAAAATTTCTTATGTTATTTTCAGACATGAATTGAGAAGGCAGACTGCTGCTCACCTTCTTTAGGAGGCAATGTGGGTTGAAGTTTTAAAGATAAGACCTGCAGCTCCTATTGACCCGCTGTCTTTTTTAAACGTAGCTTTAATTATCTTCACACGAGCTGAAAGAGGCTTCAGTGTTCTCTTTGTAAATTCCCTTTTGAGCTCCTCTATAAAGAGGTCCCAGGCACCAATAAGGCCTCCGCCGATAATCACTGCGTCAGAGCCGAATATATTTATCAGGTTAGCTATGCCGATTCCGAGATACCGCCCCACTTCTCTAAAAACTTCTCTGCTGAGGTTATCTCCTTCAAGAGCAGCTTTATATACAAGTTCCGGCGTTAATTTATAAAAATTCCCTCCGCAACTCTCTCTCAGCATACTCTCCACCCCTTTCTCTAAAGAAGATATCGTCCTTTCCACTATAGCTCTGCCTGAAGCGTATGATTCAAGACACCCAAAACTTCGGCATGTACAATAACGGCCGTCTGGCTCAATAACAACATGTCCTACCTCAGCAGCGCCTTCAAAAAGCTCTCCCTTATAGATTATTCCACCACCTATGCCGGTACCCAGGGTAAGAACAACAATATTATCGAAATTCTTGCCAGCACCAATCCATTTTTCTGCATACGCATATGAATTTGCGTCATTTTCAACAATAACCGGCAGAGAAAATTCTTTTTCGATTGTCTCTTTAACCCGGAACCCATTGATTGACGGAATGTTCGGGGATTCTATCACTATTCCGTTTTTTCTATCAATAACCCCGGCAATTCCAAAACCAATACCAACAAGGTCTTTGTCTTGAAGCATCTCTTTTAAATTATCAATTAAAAAGTTTTTTACTTTTTCATGTGAATCTCCACGTGCATTAGGTGTAGACTTCATCATCCTTTTCAGGACATCCCCTTTTTCTGAGACGTGGACAATCTTTATCTTTGTCCCACCGATATCAACACCAATAGCACTTCTCATAATTAAATAGTTTTGTCTCCCTGAAAAAAAGTAATTAATAATATCACAGACAGAAATTTTCTGTAAAGAAAGCAGGGGGAAAACGCCCGCTCTCTCATGTTAATATCACGCTGCTTAAGAGATTCGGGTATAGAAAATTTTACTCAAAATTTTCTTACTTTTTTCTTTTACCCTTCTTAAGGGAATAGTAGATGAAAATTATAACATATTTCTATAAAAACAATTGAAAGAGAAAAAACGTAACCACCGAGCCAAGCAATGCCCCAAGTATAACTTCCCATGGCCTATGAACACCGACGCTCACCCTGCTTTGGGCAATTAAAACAGCAAGGATTAAAATCAGGAAAGAAGGCATAAATGCCTCACTAAGAAACGTAACAGCCACCCATACAGAAAATGCAACTGCCGCATGGCCGCTTGGCATCCCGCCTCTCAGGGGAACCCCCTTTCCCAAAACTGCCTTGGTTATTAACACCAATATAAGTACCACCACAAATGCAACAATAGCGATATCCTCCCCCGCATGTTTGGCTATCTTTAACCCGCTCTCGAACATACTTTTCAAGTACGGCACGAAGATGATGTACCCTATTAATGCTGCCCCTATAGCTGTCAAGAGCACCGCACCTGCTGCGATATCCTTGATTATTTTTGCCCTCTCATCGTATTCTTTGAAAATACTATCTACCGTTGCCTCAACTGCAGTGTTAAGCATCTCCACTGAGAGCACGATAATTGATACAATTGCTATAGCTATAAATTCTGTCTTGCTTACCCCAAGCACGAGACTCAAGATCAGTATTACTACGGCTGTATAAAAATGATAACGGAGATGCCTCTGTGTTTTAGCAGAGTGAAGCATCCCCTCAATTGCATGATTAGCACTTTCAACTAATTTTCTTAACGGCACGTAAAATCTCCCTTTCTTTTTTCCTCATCAGCAGAGCCTTGCGTCGTGATCTCTCATGGTCATAGCCGAGCAAATGCAGGATACCATGAATGAGAAGGAGATACATTTCATAGTAAAAATCCGAATCGGATATTCTCGCTCGAGCTGCAGCAACATTTACATTTATTACAATATCTCCCAGTACAGGTTGCTGCAATTTATTGCCAAGGTAAGGATTGTCCTTATCCAACGGGATTTCAGCTGCAAAGGAAAGAACGTCGGTAGTTTTTTTCCTCCCTCTGTAGGCAGCATTTAACTGCTGCATCCCCTCATCATCTACAAATAAAATACTTAACTCAGTTTTAGGGTGTTTTAACAGGGAAAGAATTATACGGGCTGCCCTTTTTATCTTTGTCTTGTTTAATCGCCTGGAGCTCTGCCGATTTTGTATCAGTATAGTCATCTTTTATTTCAAAACCAGGATAACTGACACGCTTGTGGAACACACTGGCAAGTAAATATACAAAATGACTCTTGATTTCCATGAGGTCTTTAAGGGTCAGTTCACAATCATCCAGCTGGCCGTCCAAAAAGAAATGGTTAACAACTCTCTCAACCACGGCTGAAATCCGAGAAGGGGTGGGATCTGTCAGAGCCCTTGATGCAGCTTCTACTGCATCAGCAATCAGAACAAGGGCAGCAACCCTGCTCTGTGGTTTTGGACCGGAGTATCTAAAATCAACCTCTTTGATGGGAGAGCTTGAATCTACATGTTGTTCTTTCGCTTTCTGATAAAAATACGTTATCACTGACGTACCGTGGTGTTGCTGAATGATATCTATGATCGAATCAGGTAATTTGTTGTGCTTTGCAAGTTCTACGCCCTCTTTTACATGTGACATTAAAATGAGGCTGCTCATACGTGGTGCGAGTTTGTCATGTCTGCTCGTTGGAATTTGCTGATTTTCAATAAAATATTCCGGCATTTTTATTTTTCCGATATCATGATAATATGCGCTGACCCGTGCCAGAAGAGGATTGACACCCACTGCTTCCGCAGCTGATTCAACGAGGTTGCCCACTATTATACTGTGATGATAGGTTCCGGGTGCCTCAACTAAAAGGTTGCGCATAAGAGGCTGATTTAAGTCAAGGAGTTCAAGAAGGCTGATATCTGTCGTAAGATTGAATATATACTCAAGAAGTGGAAGGATTGCCGAAACAAGGATAGCAACGATTAATCCATTGAGAAAAGCGAAACTCAACGCAAGGGTTGTTTCTACAGACAATACGGGTCCCTGAATTAATATTATTATCAAACAGGTGCACACACTCACAAGTCCAACAAAAAATCCTGCCCTCCATATGGCAGACCTTTTTTTACATCTAATCACACCAAAGGCGGCTGTAAGGCTCGCTGCAAAATGAAATACGGAAAAAAACGGATTACTGAGCCAGATCCCCGCAAGAAGACTGGTTATAATTGAAAAGATAATGGCTGTGTGAACATCTATTAAAAGTGCGGTTAACATCGCACCAGTAGCAAGCGGTATAGCATAGACTGCGAATTGAGTCTCTACAATGCCAAGTCTTACATTGAGACCTTCTAAAATATATGAAAAAACACCTCCGATGATAAAATTGCCTGACAATAAAATTCCTATGAGAAGCATCATCGCATAGTTTTTATAAAAAGCTGGTTTATAACGCATTAAATCTTTATATAAAATTATCAGCAGGAGGGCGATGATAAGGAACGTACCCGCTACAGTTTCTATTGAAAGGGGTTTTCCCCATAAGAGGGAAATGTTTATAAGAGCCGCAAATACGAGGAGCAGGGATAATTTAACCAACGTAACCTGGTTAAACATCTGCACCTTCTTTGTTTTTGATGTGTTATTTTTCCTTCCTGTCACCTTCAAACCTCTCGTAAGCCTTAACTATCTGCTGAACAAGCCTGTGTCTTACCACGTCTTTTTCAGTAAAATATATAAAACACAACTCTTTAATATTTTTCAAGATTTTTTCTGCTTCTATAAGTCCCGAGGTTTTCCCTGTTGGAAGATCAATCTGGGTTATATCCCCTGTAATGACGGTTTTCGAGTCAAACCCTAATCTTGTCAGATACATTTTCATCTGTTCTGAAGTCGTGTTCTGGGCTTCATCAAGAATTACAAAAGAATCATTTAAGGTTCTGCCTCTCATAAATGCAAGTGGTGCTATTTCTATAACCCCGCGTTCTATGAGTTTGTGCGCTTTCTCAGTTTCCATCATATCAAAAAGTGCATCATAAAGGGGTTTTAAGTAAGGATTTACTTTTTCGTATAAGTCACCGGGCAAGAAACCGAGTCTTTCTCCTGCTTCAACAGCAGGTCTTGCAAGTATAATCCTGCTCACCTGTTTCTTTAAAAGGGCGTTAATAGCCATTGCCATAGCAAGATAAGTCTTTCCGGTACCAGCAGGACCTATGCCGATAACCATATCATACTTCTTTATTGTTTCGATATACTTCTTTTGGGTCTCAGACCTTGGAACTATAAATTTCTTTTTTGATGATACAGGAACATGAGTGAAGAAAAACTCCTTGAGTGATAGTGAGGGGTCCTCAAAAGCAGCATCGTCAATAGACTTTATTATATATTTAATATCCTCTGGATTAAGGATATAACCATTTGAATTTATTGTTTGTAATTCTTTAATAAGCTTTTGTGCCCGCTTTACAGACTTTTCCTTCCCCTGAAGGAGTACCTTATTGCCCCTGATTGAGGCCTCTATGCCAAAGGCTTCTTCAATAATTCTAAGACTTTTATCAAACCTTTCATATACCTGCGAAAGGTCTTTTCCCTCATTTAAATCTAACTCGAGCTTAACCGTAAATGTTCTCCTTATCTTACTACCTTAAGGATACCAAGAAACAAAATAAAATTCAAAACCAAAGTGTCAACTTATAGAATAAGCATAGCATCTCCATAAGAGAAAAACCTATAGTTCCTGTGAAGAGCATCACGGTACGTTTTCTTGAGAAGAGCGAGTC
Organism: Nitrospirota bacterium; assembly: GCA_030637135.1. Taxonomy (GTDB): domain Bacteria; phylum Nitrospirota; class Thermodesulfovibrionia; order UBA6902; family BMS3Bbin08; genus DAOVVO01. Next base: position 8,058 of record DAOVVO010000001.1, on the reverse strand, counting down.
CAGCAAAAGCAGACGTGAGCATAAAAGGGGTTGATTTAGGGAGGTGGAAATTTGTAATAAGACCATCTATAACCTGGAACGTATACCCCGGATAAATAAATAGTCCTGATGTCCCTCTGCCGGATTTTATTTTACCATCTCCACCATTCATGGCGGCTGCCTCAAGCGCCCTGGTAACAGTCGTTCCTGTTGCTATCACCCTTTTACCTTTGTTTTGTGCATGGTTAATGATATGTGCCGTATTCTCTGGTATTTCATAATACTCTTCATCCATCCGATGCTGTTCTATTTCATGAGATACAACTGGTTTAAACGTGCCATAACCTACATGGAGCGTCAGCCTTATAACACTCACGCCTTTTCTCTCTATTCTGTCAAGAATCTCCTTCGTAAAATGAAGACCAGCTGTTGGAGCAGCGAGAGCGCCATCCTTTTCTGCATATACTGTTTGATAACGTTGATCATCCAGTTTATGGGCAGGTCTTTTAATATAGGGAGGGAGGGGCATAACACCGATTTCTCTTAACGACTTTTTGATATCATCATGGAAGGTAATTGTCGCAATCCCGTTGTTGCGTGATATGAATCCAGACATACCGTTTTTTAGTGTTATGGAACCCTGGTACATTCCCCTGACAAGGGCCTGCCACTTATTTGTAAGATATTCTTTTATTAAGAGAACCTCGATCTTTCCTCCCGAAGGTTTCTTACCGTATAGACGGGCGGGAATAACCCTTGTATTATTGAGAACAAGAACATCACCGGCTTGCACGTATTCAATGATATCTTTAAACATCCTGTGTTCTATTGCTCCACGTTTTCTGTGAAGTACAAGAAGCCTTGACGAGTCTCTTTCATCAGCCGGATACTGTGCTATTCGATTTCTTGGAAGATAATAATCAAATTCTGACAGTTTCATAATCAGCTATGCGTAATGCGCGATGCATTATGTATGTTTAATGCCCTGCTCTTTACGCAGTGCCCATCACTGTTTTTGCAGCACGGTTTCAGGGTAATAATGCTTTAAAATTTCTTTATACATACTTCCTCCTTGTGCCATTTCCAGCGCCCCCCATTGAGAAAGTCCTACTGCGTGACCATTACCACTGCCTTGAAAAATCACTTCTCTTCCAACGATAGAAACAGTAAAATGAGTGCTTGGGAGCTCCTCATATCCGATGAGTTTTCTTAAATCCGCTGCATGAACCTCTAACTCCGAATCTTCTGTACTCAGAGTGACTGTTTTAACCCTGCCTGTAGAGGTTAAAGAGGTAATATGTATATCGTTTAACCCCTTTATCCCAAGCGCCTTCTCTATCTCTTCAATATCAAATCTTCTGACCCAGTATTCATAAGGTGAATTTTCTCCTCTGCACGGAACCGATCGCAGATAGGGATAACTCTCCATCCATACTTCTTCAGGGAGTTCTGTTGCACCTTTACATGCTGAATGATAAAATGCCCTTATTGGCTGCTCTTGATATGTCAGAATTTCCCCTTCGGTTCCTTTCACAGCCAGATGAATCTTCTCACTCGTGTTATCACCTTTATAAACCTGATGTAGAAAACTTGAGGTTATATGGTAATCTTTTCCTTTATTTTGATCTCTTATATACAAAGCATAAGTCCTTGATACGACTGCCTGGGCTTTGAGGGCTTCCATATCCCAGTCCTCTCCTATTTCTGCGGCAATAACTCCTTCTACGTAGTTATCAAGAGGAAGCTCGTTAATAAAATGGAGTCCGTCTTTGTCCTTTCTTATATCTATTAAACCGCTGTATACATGGCCATTAATGAATATATCACCTTGCAGACTTCCCAATTTTTCTGCATCTTCACTGAGAAGCGGGGCATTCGGATCTTCAACAATAAGGACTTTAATGCTATCCTCACCCCTCACAGATTGAACAAATAAACAAGTCAGTATCAAAATTATTAAATATTGGAATCGCTTCATTTTCTTCCAAAAATAAAATACAGGATTAGACTCAGTACAATACTCAGGATAATACTTGTTGCAATGGGGAAATAAAACACAAAGTTTTTCTTCCGGATTACAATATCGCCCGGAAGTTTCCCAATAAACGGTATCCCGCTCTGTTTGAATAACAGGAGCAACACCCCTAAGGCGGCGATTACTATGCCAAGAATGATTAATAACTTACCAAAATAGTGAAGGCTGTCATGCATAGTTCTTGAACTATTAAATCTAAATGTTTCAAATTCCACATTTCAAGCACTCTATGAGTCGTAGACCAATAATCAAATAAATTCCAGGTTCCAATTACCACATAACAAATGGTACATATACTTCCAAAATTCATCCCTTCTTACTGTATTTTTGTGGTTTTTTTGAATTTCGGTCATTGGGGTTTATTTGGCTCACGGCTCGTCTACGACTCGTAGAGTAGAGAATTTGTGATTTGGTCTTTGGTATTTTATCTCAACTCATCTTAATAGATTGCATCCGTTATTTAAAGCTTGGCATTTGGATTTTTCCTCTTTTTCTCCTTTTTCTCTTTCTCACTGTATACACATCCACAGTATTTCTGCCGGTAAAGACCGATTTGACCTGCATAAGACATGGCTTCCCTGAAGTATTGTCTGAAATCCCTGAAATAGAAAAAAACATTATATGTATCAGCAAGTTTTTTACCTGTCCTCAGAATCTGCTCAAAGTCCTGATAGGGACTTATGAGCAGAGAGGTAGAAAATGCATCGAAACCGTGTTTTTGCGCCTGCTCTGCAGTTCTTTCAAGCCTCAGACTATAACAAGACTTACACCGCTCAGGATGTGGAGGAAAAGTTTCAGAAATTTTTTCAACATTATAGTTTAAGCTGCTTAAACTGTTCAGCCCGTTTAAATCATCCGTAGAGATTACCTGTGAGTCCCCTGTATCAAACATTTTAAAAAATTCTGCTGGATTATATTCATCAAAATAAACCATTTCAATACGCCATCTATCTGAGAGATTCTTCAGGGATTCAAGTCTTAAGGTATATTCCTGAAGCGGATGTATATTAGGATTAAACCAAAACCCGGTGAAATCGTGTCCTTCCTTCCTGAATACGTGAACAGGATACAGAGCACAATTTGCACAGCACATATGAAGAAGAATTTTCATAAGCTGTTCCGGATTATTGTTACAATGCACAAAATCAAAGTTAAGATACCAAACAACGTCAATCTCCGTAGTTATGATGAAATCACAATCACAAAATCTTCAAATTAACAAAGTCGCGCAGTCCATTTTTATATTCACATAGTAGGAACCGGCTCCCGGAATCCCGGTACGTCGAAACATCTATACGTTGATGCATCTTGCACCGCAACTCGTTTCCGGGAATTGAACTGATTGGTCGTGTCAACGCGCCGAGATTATGCAATTATAGGTGTTTCAAATTTGGAATTTATACATTTCTTCTTGAATTACAGCAATCTTCTATTTTGAGTGCCGGGTATTCCAAAATACTCATACGCCAGGTTTGTTGCCACCCTGCCCCGTGACGTCCTTTCAATAAACCCTTCCTGCAAAAGATATGGTTCATACACATCCTCTATTGTCTCTTTCTCCTCCCGTACAGATGCAGCAAGTGTATCAAGTCCTACAGGACCCCCGTTAAATTTTTCCATAATGGTAAGCAACAATTTCCTGTCCATTTCATCAAAACCCTTCCCGTCAACATCCATCGCGCCCAGCGCCTCATTCGTAATATCTTTTTCAACCACACCGCTTCCTTTTACCTGGGCAAAATCCCTTACCCTTTTTAGAAGTCTATTGGCAATTCTCGGGGTGCCGCGTGCCCTGCACGCAATCTCTGCAGCAGCATCCTCCTTTATTTCCACATGAAATATCTCTGCAGAGCGAAGAAGGATTTCCTCAAGATGTGCAGGACTGTAATAATCAAGCCTGTTGATTACACCAAAACGGTCCCTCAGAGGAGAGGTAAGAAGACCAGTTCTTGTGGTAGCACCAACAAGAGTGAAACGAGGGAGATTTAATTTAAGCATCCGTGCGCTCGGCCCCTGCCCTATAACAATATCCAGCTGGTAGTCCTCCATGGCAGGGTAGAGAATCTCCTCTGATATGCGCGGAAGCCGGTGAATTTCATCAATAAAGAGTATATCTTTGTCACCGAGATTCGTCAGGATGGCTGCGAGGTCACCGGGTCTCTCGAGAACAGGACCGGAGGTCATCTTTATCTCCACACCGAGTTCAGAGGAAATGATATGTGCAAGTGTGGTTTTGCCAAGTCCCGGGGGACCGCAGAACAAAACGTGGTCAAGTGCTTCACTCCTTTGCTTAGCTGCCTGTATGAAGACCTTGAGATTTTCTTTGATCTTGTCCTGACCGACAAACTCATCAAATGACCGCGGTCGAACATGTAATTCAAAACCACTGTCTTCTTCCCTAACCCGGGGAGTTATAGCCCTATCAGAAGAGTCTTCCATATGGTTTTCCTTTATCAGTTTAAATTACTACAATAAATCCCAAATTACAAATCCCCAGGCGTATCTCTACAAGAAAATTACAATCGCCACCATAGATACAGAAAAAAACATGATTCAGATGAAGTGCCTATCACTCTAATTAATGAGGGATGGTAAATTGGAATTTATTTCTTTTTGATGCTCGTGATTTGGAATTTTAAAATATACTGGATTTATGTGTTCCTGTTAAATATTTCAATGCCTCTTTTATTATATTCTCAATAGAATCTGCTCCGTTTTTTACAGCCGTTTCTACGGCTTTCTCAGAGAGAGACTTTTTGTAACCCAGATTAATGAGCGCAGAAACCGCTTCGCTTCCGGCAGAACCTTCTTTTGAATGGGCAAATACCTTTGGGAGCTTTTCTCTCAGTTCCAATATAAGCCTTGATGCCGTTTTCTTTCCCAGTCCCGGAATAGTTAATAGCGAAGATATATCTTCGTTCACAACAGCTTCCATAAATTTCTTTACAGACATCCCGGAGAGAATAGCCAATCCCAGCTTTGGTCCTATTCCGTTGATGCCAAGGAGTGAAACAAAAACTTTTCGTTCTTCATCCGATAGAAACCCGTAAAGCTGTAATGCATCTTCGCGGACATGTGTGTACGTGTGCAGGAAAATATCCCCGCCATTTTCAGGTATGTCCCCCAGACTGCAGAGAGGAATAGATACGTGATAACCAATACCTCCCACCTCTACAATTATCCCGTCAGGTTTTTTGCTTATGATTACGCCTTTCAGAGATGCTATCAACTCCGGTTCCCCTTATCTATCCAATATAGGATACCAAATGTCAAAATTAAAATGTCAAATGAAATCCATCTCGGGTTAGGACGAATTTACAATACCCAAATTCTCTACGAGCCGTGAGCCAAACAAATCTCAATGATAAAAATCCAATGACCAAAATATCTTTTTTGTTTGTGATTTGTATATTGGAATTTATCTGTTATTTGATGCTTGGATTCTGGAATTTAAACTTTGACGAGTTAATATGGCAGATGCACAGGGCAAGGGCATCAGCACTATCTTCAGTCATAGCAGTGTCTGATGATGTAAGGTTTAATATCCGTAACACCATATCCCTTACCTGCCTTTTTTCCGCTCTCCCGTATCCTGTCAACGCCATCTTCAGTTCAGTTGCATTGTATTCAAAAACCGGCATGGAATTTTCAGCAGCAAGGAGCATGGCAATACCCCTGGTCGAACCGAGAGCTAAGGCGGACGGAATACTTTTATGGTAAAAAATTTTTTCAATGCATAATTGGGAAGGTTTATAAGTATTGATTGTTGTTTTCAGTGAATCAAAAAGTATCTTGAGCCGTGCCGGAAGCGCATCTTTTTTGTTCATCCGTATTTCACCAGAGGAAATGTAAACAGGGTGGGAAGACGGTCTCTTATTTGTATCGACAATCCCGTAACCACAGCAAATCGTTCCAGGATCGATACCCATTATACGCATGTAATATTAAAAATAAGATGAGTTCATTAATTTTTATTTCTGTGTTTTGAATTGTGCATTTTATTCTGTCTTTGCCATGATTTCCTCAGGGATATCAAAATTTGCAAAAACATTCTGCACATCATCATGTTCCTCAAGGGCATCCATTAATCTCAACATCTTTTCGGCATCTTTAGTATCGAGTTTAACGTAACTCTTTGGGAGCATCGTAATCTCTGCAAGATTAATTTTAACGTTTTCCTTTTCAATCGCTTCTCTTACTTTTTTTAAATCCTCGGGGGCTGTTATAATCTCGTAATTTTCCTCTTCAGGCTCGTTTTTCATGTCTTCTGCACCTGCGTCAAGAGCAACGGACATCAACATTTCCTCCTCTATCACTTTTTTACCAACAAGTATATAACCCCTTTTATCAAAAATCCAGGCAACGCATCCTGCCTCACCCATATTGCCGCCGTGTTTAGACATAATATGTCTGAGTTCAGAAATAGTCCTGTTTTTATTATCCGTAAGAACCTCAAGCATGACCGCCACACCTCCGGGTCCGTAACCTTCATACACAGATTCCTCGTACGTTGCTCCAGGGAGTTCCCCTGTCCCTTTCATTATTGCCCGTTTAATATTATCAGAAGGCATATTTGCTTCCTTTGCCTTCTCAACAGCGAGTCTGAGCCGAGGATTCATATCAGGATTACCACCACCTATCCGTGCAGATACGCTTATTTCCTTGGAAATCCTTGAGAAAAGCTTACCCCTCCGCACATCAACAACGGCTTTTTTGTGTTTTGTCTGTGCCCATTTAGAATGTCCTGACATAGTGTTGAGATATCCTTGAGCAGATAATCACAGAGTATTACCCGTGATTGCCCGTTTTTATTAATCTGCGATTATCCGTGATTTAACGTGATTTAAAAAGATTATACGCAATTAATCAAAGTAAACGCAACAATCTCCCCAACCCATGAGCCCACCTCGTAGGTGGGCTCATGGTAAAGATAGGCATATAATGTATTTTTGTTGATATTTCAAACAATTAACCTTAAAATTAAATCATCCCCTTAAGCCCACCTACGAGGTGGGCTTAAGGGGGACGGTATAAAATAAAGGGTAGAAGGAGGGAAAAGTGTATATAAGGAAGGATTTATTAGTAGAGGGGGAAGTGTATCATGTCTTTACTAAAAGCATTGCGGGTTTTAAAGTATTTAACAATGACTCTGAATTCTCAAGGATGATGGCAACAATTCGCTATTATCAAAGAGAAAAACCATCTTTAAAATTTTCCAAGTTTCTTAACTTATCCATGGTCAGCAGGAATCAGCATGATGACACTATTCCCTCACCTGATGAAAAACTTGTAGATATTATTGCTTTCTGTCTTATGCCTACTCATTTACATTTAATTGTGAAGCAGTTCAAACAACATGGGATCTCAACGTTTATGAGCACTATTTTGAACAGTTATACACGCTATTTTAATACCAAATATAAAAGGAAAGGCCCATTATGGGAGGGCAGGTTTAAAAATGCACTGGTTAAAACCGATGAACAGTTACTCCATTTAACACGCTATATCCATCTTAATCCTTTAACCGCTTATCTTGCAGATAAACCAGAGGAGTGGCCGGCGTCTTCCTATAAGGAATATATGCTGATGGTAGATGATAATGAGAAGATTTGTACCTATGATGATCTCCTCACGATTGACCCAGCTTCTTACAGAAAATTTGTGACAAACAGAGCGTCATACCAAAGAGATTTAGCACACATAAAAGAATTGCTTATCGATCATCCATGAGCCCACCTACGAGGTGGGACGAGGGGTTGGTAGTACAAAAACAAAAATTGTCACGCATTACGCGTTACACTTCACAAATTTATTCCCTTTTTTGCAAATTCTTTATAAAATGACTTATCAATTACACAGTAAGGATATTGAATGAGAACAACCAACAGTTTGATTTTATTAACCTTGAAATGCCCTCTCTCATTTCACCCGATGTTTCCCTCAAATTCTAAAAAATCTATAAAGTCTTCGAGGTTGTAAATAGCGAGCAACCCATCACCTTCAAGTCCACAGCATGCATTTGATAGGATGATATTCTTTATCTT
>DAOVVO010000019.1 GCA_030637135.1 Nitrospirota bacterium | reverse complement strand
AGGGGTTTGGTTTCATAACCCAAGATGATGGTGGCCCCGATGTTTTTGCACACTATTCTGAGATTAAGGGCGAAGGTTACAAAAGCCTGGTCGAAGGCGATGTTGTAACATTTGAAGTCGTTGAAGGCGATAAGGGCCCGAAGGCAACAAATATCGTAAAGCAGTAAACCTGGAAAGAAGGCCCTTGCTGACAGGGCCTTCTTTTTCAATAAATCACTGAATTTTCTTCTCTCAAATCTTTTTCCTGGTTCCAAAGTTCAATGCCTGTTTTTGTGTGCCGGTTAAGCTCTGGCAATATACTCACTTTCAACCCTTAATCATCAATTTTTTAGACCATGAGAACTAATGATAAGAGGTGTTATCAATAGTAGAAGACCCACAAAATCAAAAACGTTTTGACTCAGTCAAATGACTTTGGGAAGTCACTTATCCTTATCGCATTTTTTGACCCAATTTTATCGCACGCCGCTACAAATAGAGCTCTCATTATTTTTATGTTAAAATTAACGGGCATGAGAGATGAAAGGCGTAAAGCCCTGCTTGATTAACAGACGTTTTAGCACTACATACCAGCATTTGTGTAAATAAATACAGACTATAAAAAAAACTTATGAAACGAAAATTTGAGACGATCATTCGGCACATAATCGATTCTGAAAAAGGCATTGAACCACTGTTAAAAGTAGATGTACCGGAGCAATTTCGTCACGGAGAAGATGACAATATCGCAAGTGCACGAAATCTCAATGCTGCTTTTTTGATTGCTTTATCAGGAGATACACACCCTTTATTTAATAGGGCCGTAGAGTATTTGAATGGCTTTCGGTCCCATCCGGCATGCGGAAATATAGCGAGTTTTTATAGAGGCGGGTTGGAATTAATCAGGTCTGAACTGTCTCAAAGATATAGTAGTGATGAAAGGTTCAAAAAAGACCTACTTTCTCTATACGCGTGGGTAAATGATACAGAAAAATGCGAGAATCACGCTAAAACTATTGAAAAAATACGCAGTGTTTTTTTCCCTGAAGGTGTTTCATTATCGAGCATTCAAAACAGGCAGGAAAAGATTAAAGTACTCAGAGAAAAAAGAAAAATCAGGATTTCGAGGCTCAACCCGCTGCCAATTACTAATCCTGCTCGAGAAATCTTATTTACATCCAATATCCTTTTCACAATACCTCCTGTCTCAAAAGGCATCGAAAGTGTGCGTGTAAGCAACAATCTTAAGCGCATGCTGAAACAGATAGCACAGGAGGAACAAATGTACTGGTACGACCATCCAGTTCCAATTGGAGTAGCTCCTGAACATAATGAAGTTCTCTATGGGTTGGAGGGACTGGATGAAACCATAAATTTTGAAAAAAAACATGGAACAGCAGCTCAAAATGACCGGCTTGACTGTATTCTTTCAGCCTCGGTTACACATAAAGGGCTTCAGGGGATAATCAAAGAGTATCTGGAGGATGAATTTAAAAATGGAAAAAATATCAAGAACCTGAATGTATTCATCTTTACTGAAAGGGATACTATTCAACTCGTAGATGAAATCCTTGTGCCAGCAGCTCAAAGGTATATGCGCTCGAAGGACCATGGTTTGCTGTATGAAACCATTGGAGTTGATGGAGAATATGGCAGGCATTACAGTTTTCTAAAGGCAATTTCTGCTTTCTGGCATGTATTTATAGACCCGAATATTAAAGGAACGTTTAAAATAGATCTTGATCAGGTGTTTCCGCAAAAAGAACTGGTCGGACAGAGCGGTTCTTCAGCCTTTGAACATTTAAAAACCCCGCTGTGGGGTGCAGAGGGCATTGATACAGGGGGGAGAAGAGTTGAGCTTGGGATGATTGCCGGTGCGCTCGTAAACAGGAAGGATATAGAGCATTCCCTGTTTACGCCTGATGTTCATTTCCCGGACACTAACGTTCAGGCAGATGAACTGATTTTCTTCAGTACACTGCCACAGGCTCTTTCCACTGAGGCTGAGATGATGACCCGTTACGCACATGATACACTTGACGGCGCAAAACAGTGCATCCAGCGCATACATGTCACAGGTGGAACCTGTGGAATTCTGATAGATTCTTTAAGAAAGCATAGGCCGTTTACTCCTTCATTTATAGGCAGGGCAGAAGATCAGGCTTATGTCCTTTCAATTTTATTCAATGATTCTCAAAAAAATCTTCGCTATGTTCATAAGGACGGCTTGATTATGCGGCATGACAAAGAGGCTTTTGCAGGAGAAGCAATCAAAAGAGCTGCGATGGGCAAAATAATCGGAGATTATATCAGAATACTTCTGTTTTGATATTACACTGATGCATTGCCCTGGTCATTTGAGGACATTAAAAATGCAATTGACCCCTTCACAGGCTGTTTTGTTTCAAGAATACCTCTTACAGTTGTATATTTAAGCCTTGCTTTAAAAACCGCTTCATTTTTCAATGGAAAAACAGGGGAAAAAAATAAACAGGGTTTTGAGTTTGTACAGATGGGCACAAGGCGTCTGCACGAAACTATTCAGAAACTGGTCAGAAAACCCAATCCACTAATAGAACACTTTCTTAGAGAAAAACAGGGTTGGAATTTATATTATGATATCCTGGACACTATAGAAAGGGACCTCAAAAAAGGTGATGCCTTTGCCATTGCATTGCAGGAAAAGGCGCAATCCCTGGTTAAGGGCTGTAAAATAGTGTAAAAGAGTCTAATACGGTTGACTTTAATCAATACGAGGTATGAATGGGCATATTCCCGGTAAGTTCTGCAAAAGAAAAAGCATTGAGAGAAAAACTCAAAAACCTCGGGATTTTTGAAAAAGATATTGAGGAATCATTTATCCGTTCACGGGGAAGGGGCGGACAGAATGTCAACAAGACATCTACCTGTGTGTATCTGAAACATAAGCAGAGCGGTATCGAAGTCAAATGCCAGAAAGCGCGTACCCAGGGACTGAATCGTTATTATGCGAGACTGCTTCTTCATACAAAAATAGAACGATTACTAAAGGGCAGGAAAAGCGAAGAAGAACGACGTATTGCAAAACTCAGACGGCAGAAGCGCAAACGCTCAAAGCGCGCAAAGGAAAAAATGCTTTTTGAGAAGAAGATACGATCACAGAAGAAAAGAGAGCGGTCTTTCAGATATAACATTGAAGAAGTATAACCTTACTTATCTTATGTCAACGGGTGAAGCACATCGGGGTCAAACCCTCACGTTAAAGAGATGCTCATCTATGTACCCCGTTAGAAATTTATCTCTAACAGGATGGTGTAGTGATTACCTCTCAAAGCCACCGTCGGCGCATACCGTTAGAGATTGTGAAATCTCTAACTAACGGGGTTTACTCTCCTGTATCTTTCCCTGCAGGTATATTATCAGACCATTTTGGAAGAAAACGGGTCATACTATCCGGTTTTTTACTCTTTGGATTTATTTACTGGGGGTTTGCTCTGTCTTCAGAGAAATGGCATATCCGGGGATTATTTCTGTTTTACGGGATATACAATATGTCCGTTGGGCTTGCAATGCTTCCGGCAAGTATAACAGGAGGATATCTCTGGGATGAATACGGGTTTCAGGCGACTTTTTATTGCGGCTCGTTTACTGCTTTTGCATCAGCGCTGCTTTTTCTGATAGTATTTGGTTTATCAAAATTAAAAGGAGGCGACTGATGCTTGAGATAGACATACCCGGTTTCGGATTTATTAAACTCATTCATCTTGTCTCTGATTTTACGGGTACGCTTTCAGTGGACGGAAAACTCCTTCCCGGAGCAAAAGAGCACTTAAACAAAATAGGGAGGTTCCTGTCCATCCATGTCCTTACAGCTGATACGTTCGGAATGGTTAAATCAGAGCTTAAAGACGTTACGTGCGAGTTACATATATTGGATGGAAAGGACCATGATGTACAAAAAGAAGGATATGTACGCAATCTCGGAGCTTCGTCTGTCGTTGCATTTGGTAATGGAAATAATGATAGAAAAATGCTTAAGGCCGCAGGTCTTGGTATAGCAGTTACAGAAGGTGAGGGCTGTGCAGTTGATGCTTTAATGGCTGCTGACATACATGTTAACAGTGCAAAGGCAGGACTTGAAATGCTTCTTAATCCCAAAAGGTGCAAGGCAACGCTCAGATATTAAGCTATGGGCTCTGTGCACTGATTTTTATTCAGGAGAAATCATGGATTTTTTAGAGGTTCTTTTCCCTGTTTCTGGAGTTAAAACGTATATATTCATACCTCCTCTGGTTGCTTTTATTGTCTCATTTTTTACTTCTATGAGCGGAATTTCAGGCGCATTTCTCCTGCTCCCGTTTCAAATGAGTATTCTCAATTATACTGCCCCTTCTGTAAGTGCAACAAATCTTGTTTTTAATATTATCGCTATCCCCAGCGGTGTCTACCGTTATATTAAAGAAAAGCGGATGGCATGGCCATTGACGCTGGTAATTATTGCTGGAACACTTCCCGGGGTACTCTTCGGTTACTACATCAGAGTAATCTATTTGCCTGACCCGAGGGTCTTTAAGTTTTTTGTCGGCTGTGTCCTCCTCTATATAAGCTCGTGGCTTCTTTTTGATATTACAAAAAAAGCTCAGTTCAAGAAAAAAGACAGTAATTCTATTGATGAAAAATTTCGTGAACGTGTTAAACACCGCAGGTCAGAACACAATACCGGGATGGTATCAGGCATTCCTTCTGCTGCAGTCGTAAAAACCATTTCAGTTACCGTGACCAAGACCGAGTATGAATTCTGGGGGGAAACGTTCGCCTTTAACACGGCAGGCATGTTTTTCCTTGCCTTATTTGTAGGTATAATAGGGGGTGTATACGGTATTGGCGGAGGTGCAATCATTGCGCCTTTCTGTGTTACGTTCTTTCATCTTCCGGTTTATACTATTGCAGGTGCTACCTTAATGGGAACACTGTTGACCTCTATCTCGGGTGTTGCCTTCTACAGCATTATACCGCTTAAGAGCGGGTTAACTACATCTCCTGACTGGTCTTTGGGGCTTCTTTTTGGTGTAGGTGGAACGTTGGGCATGTATCTCGGTGCACGATGCCAGAAATTCATTCCACAAAAGCTTATAAAACTGCTGTTAGGATTATTAATTATCTTCGTAGCTTTTAAATATATTTTCCAGTATTTTTGAAAACGGTATGTTTCTTAAAAACTCTTTTTTATTCTCTTTGATGCTTTTTTTGGTTTTAATAGTACCCGTATCCGCTCAGCAGTTGGAAACGACCAGTGCCGAGAGAATTCGGTGTGCATCGACTACGAGTACCGAGAATTCCGGGTTTTTTGATTACATCTTACCGGTATTTGAGAAAAAAACGGGTATAAGGGTTGATGTTATTGCTGTTGGCACAGGTGCTGCCATAGAAATCGGAAAGAGAGGAGACGCGGATGTTGTTTTTGTTCATGCTAAAGAACAGGAATTAAAAGCAGTCAAAGAGGGATTTTTTGTTTACCGCAGGGATGTCATGTATAATGATTTTGTTATTGTCGGCCCTGACAATGACCCCGCTCACATAAAAAATGTACAATCTGTTTCAAAGGCATTTAAGCATATTGCAGAAAACTCCTCTTTTTTTGTATCGAGAGGCGATAAGTCAGGTACACACACTAAAGAACTGACAATCTGGAAAATAGCTGGTATAAAGCCAAGAGGGTATACATGGTATCTCGAAGTGGGTCAGGGAATGTCAAAAACACAGAGAATTGCCAATGAAAAAAGGGCATATACGCTCACTGACAGGGGGACGTGGCTCACCTTAAAGGATAAGGATAATCTGGAGATGATGATTGTTTTTGAAGGCGATCCTGTGTTGTTTAATCAGTACGGGGTTATGATCGTAAACCCCGAGAAACATCCACACGTTAAATACAGGGAAGCAAGGAAATTTGTGGACTGGCTGGTATCGGGAGAAGGACAAAAAGCAATTTCATCTTTTAAAGATAAACATGGTAACCAGCTGTTTATCCCGAATGCATACAGGTAGAAAATTTCAACCGTGAATCCAATACTAACAGGATTTAAAGAGGCATTAACGCTCATTTTTAACCTTGATAGAGAGCTGCTCTCAATAATATCCCTTTCCCTCATGGTTTCCGGGACTGCTCTTGTACTGGCAACTGCGGCAGGTCTTCCAATGGGTGCCTTTATGGGGTTAAAGAAGTTCCCGTTTAGGGGGGTAATCATTAGTCTTATGAATACCTTTATGGGACTTCCGCCTGTTGTGGTTGGGCTTTTCGTCTATCTCATACTGTCACGAAGCGGACCTCTTGGCTTCATGGGTTTGCTGTACTCGCCATCAGCAATGGTTATTGCCCAGTGTATCCTTGCATTTCCGATTGTATCATCCCTTTCACATGCAGCAATTGTACATGTTGCCCCGGTTATCAGACAGGCTTCCATGACACTCGGGGCTACACCGTTTCAGGTAACACTGAATATAATGAGGGAGGCACGGTACGGGATTATGTCAGGGGTTATCGCGGCATTTGGAAGGGTGATGGCAGAGGTGGGTGCAATACTTATTGTTGGTGGCAATATTGCAGGCTACACGAGGGTTATGACAACTACTATTGCACTTGAAACAGATAAAGGGAATTTTGAACTTGCAATTGCTCTTGGCATAATGCTCCTGTCGCTTTCATTGCTTATAAATATGTTCCTCTATGTAATACAGAAAAAGGGAATGGTTACAATAGTCAGATGAGCCTGAGATTAAACGTATTAAACATTTCCAAGAGCTTTAATGGAAAGGCAATCCTGAAGGAGTGTTCTGTTTCTTTTGATAGCGGAGGGGTTCACGTGTTGATGGGGCCGAACGGAAGCGGAAAATCCACATTCCTGAGGATATGCGCCCTTCTTGAACGACCGGATAAGGGCGAAGTTCGTTATGTCTCAGAAAGCGCAACCCTTGAGAAAGATATTAGTCTGAAACGAAGGATAACCCTTGTGCTGCCCGGGGTAGGGGTTTTTAATACGACAGTTTTCGAAAATGTTGCGTACGGGTTACAAATGAGAGGGGTGAAAAAGAAGGAAATTGAAGAAAAGACTCTCAGGGTTCTGGAATTTGTCGGCTTAACTCATAAAAGAGATCACAATGCACTTGTTCTATCAAGCGGGGAAATCCAGCGACTTGGTATTGCCCGGGCATTGGTTATTGAACCAGAGATACTTTTCCTCGATGAGCCGACAGCATACATTGACCAGGAAAATACAGAGATAATTGAAGATATAATTTTAAATATGAAAAAACAGGGAAGGTCTACTGTTATTATTACGACCCATTATATGGAACGTGGTGCACGGCTCGCAGACAGGGTGCTGATAATACAAGACGGACAAATTATTGATAAAAAATCTGTATAGCAAGATAATTCTCTTTTAACTCAACTTTTTTTTAGTACAAACTAAATTTTGAATTAATTGATTGAAATTCTTATAATAAGTGACTTTTGTGTGCTCGCAGTCCTGCATTTCCGAGAGATATTTTTTGAAATGTAGATAAATTAATCAGGAGGCTCAGAGTGAAAAGAAAAATTTTTCCTGAACTTGCTCAAAGGGTTAAAGGTCTTCCTCCGTACCTTTTTGAAGCTATTGACAGGATGAAGCACGAGGCTCTCAACAGCGGAGTTGACCTTATTGATTTCAGTGTGGGGGACCCGGACATACCGACTCCAAAACATATTATCCGGAAAATGAAGAGCTCAGTTGAGAACCCTGTGCACCACCGTTACCCTTCTTATGAAGGTATGCTTTCTTTCAGACAGGCGGTTGCAGGCTGGTATCAAAAAAGGTTTAGGGTATCTTTAAATCCTGAGAAAGAAGTTCTTTCGCTTATTGGCTCCAAGGAGGGTATCGGGCATATACCCCTTGCATTTATAAACCCCGGAGATATTGTACTTGTGTCATCTCCGGGTTATCCTGTTTATCCGGTTGCTACTCTTTTTGCAGGCGGAAAGAGTTGCATGATGCCTTTGGTCCAAAAGAACAATTTTCTCCCTGACTTACATGCTATACCGAAGGATAGTCTGAAAAAAGCGAAACTTATGTTTATAAATTATCCAAACAATCCAACTGCAGCTGTTGCACATAGAGAGTTTTATGAAGAGGTTGTTACTTTTGCGGCACGATACAACATTATCGTATGTCATGATGCCGCTTATTCTGAGATTTATTATGATAACCAGAAGCCTATGAGTTTTCTGCAGGTTGCCGGCGCTAAAGATGTAGGAATAGAGTTCCATTCGCTTTCAAAGACATATAACATGACTGGATGGAGGATAGGGTTTGCAGTTGGAAACGCGCACGTGCTTGCAGGGCTCGGGAAGATTAAGACAAATCTTGATTCGGGAATATTTCAGGCAGTGCAGGAGGCCGGCATAGAGGCGCTCGAGACGAAAGAGCCAGTTCTTATGAAAATAAGGAGTGAATATCAAAAGAGAAGAGATATTTTATACCGAGGTTTGAAAGACCTTGGACTGGGAGTGGAAAAACCAAAAGCAACGTTCTATCTCTGGACAAAAGTACCAAAAGGTTTTGATTCAACGAGCTTTACAGGCCATTTGCTGAATAAAGCAGGGGTACTGGTAACTCCCGGAAATGGTTTCGGTTCTCCGGGTGAAGGGTACGTAAGATTTTCCTTTACCGTTCCGATGAAAAGAATAAGAGAGGCAGTTTTTAGAATGAGGACTGTTATTTAAAATAATACCTGCTATCTGGCAGCCCGGTTGACTCCTCTCAAATATTTTTTTAAGGCCCAATAAAAATTTACAACTGTTTATGCCTACCGCATACATCGGCATCGGCTCTAACCTTGGCAACAGGGAAGAAAACTGTGAGAAAGCAGTTACACGTCTCTTAAAAAAAGGGGTACATGTTGTTAAACGCTCGTCTCTCTATGAAACAGGACCTTGGGGGGTAAGAGAACAACCGAAATTCATCAACATGGCTGTAGAGGTGGACACTGAACTCAAGCCGTATGAATTGCTGAAAACCCTTAAGGGGATAGAGAGCGAACTTGGACGTACTAAAGGCATACGCTGGGGTCCGCGGGTTATAGACCTTGATATCCTGCTCTATAACGATCTGATTATGAAAACATATGATCTTGAAATACCCCATCCCCATATAAACGACAGAGAATTTGTGCTGAAGCCGTTGTCAGATATTGCACCTGATAAAATTCACCCGGTCTTTAAAAAAAGAATTAAAAACCTGTTGAT
This sequence comes from Nitrospirota bacterium, assembly GCA_030637135.1. Classification (GTDB taxonomy): domain Bacteria; phylum Nitrospirota; class Thermodesulfovibrionia; order UBA6902; family BMS3Bbin08; genus DAOVVO01. The sequence goes on along the minus strand of DAOVVO010000019.1, from coordinate 6,296 downwards.
GGAATTTCTGGAGTCTTCACAAAGTGAGAGGGTAAAGAAGGGATTCAAGGATAAACCGTGATGACCCGTGCACAATGTGTTATGGATAGTTATTGTACTCATTTCTCATGAAGCATTTCAGTATTTTAAAACGTGTTTCCATGCCTTTCAAACATCAGCGCAAAGAGTTATTCCGACCTCAAAAGCACCGGTACTATACCACCACGTTATTCTTTGGACTTGCACGTGCTTGCATGGTATATTTATAACTGATATGCCCGAGTTAAGGCTTAACCTGATAACAAAAGAATGGGTAATAATATCAACGGAAAGGGCGAAACGCCCTGAAGATTTTAAAGTTAAGGGTAAAGAAAAAGCCGTTGCACAGTTTGTTGAAACCTGTCCCTTCTGTCCAGGCAATGAAGATAAAACTCCTGAAGAGGTATTCCGTGTTTCAGATGGTGATACGTGGAAAATACGTGTGGTACCCAATAAGTTTGCCGCCCTCCACAGGACTGCAGAAAGGATGCGGCTGAATGACGGATATAAACATGTCATATCCGGTTTTGGTATACATGATGTTATTATTGAAACACCCTTGCATAACATGACCACAGCACTTCAACCCGTTGACCATTTAGCAGAAATAATCCGTACATACAAAAGACGATTTATAGAGTTATATTCTGACACAAGGATAGGACACGTTATTATATTCAAAAATCACGGAGAGCGTGCAGGCACATCCCTTGAACACCCGCATTCACAGATTATCGGAACCCCTGTCACCCCTTTTCAGGTAAGAAGCAGGATAGAAGAAGCAATGAGGTTTTTTGATATAACCGGGGAATGCCTGATATGTAAAACCCTGACAGAAGAAAAAGGGGAAGGCTCGAGGGTCATTTTAGAAACCGATCATTTTATAGTTTTTATTCCCTATGCTGCTATTTCAGCTTTTCACACATGGATATTTCCCAAAAGACATTCAGCGGCATTTTCAGATATAACAGAAGATGAAATGCAGGATCTTGCATTAAATCTTAAAACACTGCTTTGCAAACTTTATTTCGGGCTTAATAATCCTGATTATAACTATTTAATTTTTTCAAACAGGATTAAAGACGCTAAATCAGAGTATTCTCACTGGTATATGAGCATAATACCCCGTATTACCACAACAGCAGGGTTTGAACTGGGTTCTGGCATCTACATAAACGCTTCGTTGCCTGAGAAAAATGCTGAATATTTAAGAACTGTTAAAGTACCGCACTCATTGTGATTCGTAATGCGTGCTGTGTAATGTCCTGCATGTGTTTTTCTTGCTCCTTACTCATCACATGTAACTGATTACATTCTTTGTGCTTCAACAATCTTTCCAAAATTTTCCAGGATTTTTAATCCTGCTGTCTGACTTTTTTCGGGATGAAACTGGACTGCATAGATGTTATCCTTCCATATCATAGAGGTGAAATCCAGGCCGTATTCGGTCGTACCCGATATAATAGAGTCATCCTCCGGCACGACATAATAAGAATGTACGAAATAAAAATAATTTTTATCAGGAATTCCTTCCAGGAGAAAATTGTTTCTTTTTACGTTCAGTTCGTTCCATCCCATGTGAGGAATTTTGAGCTCACCATTGGAAAACCTCTTCACATAACCTTTAAAAATATCGAGACCCCTGCATCTGCCAAATTCCTCTGATTCACTGAACAGCACCTGCAGTCCAAGACATATGCCAAGATATGGTTTACCCTCTTTGAGAGCCCGTGCAATAGTATCTGTGAGCTCAAGATTTGTTAACTCGCGCATACAGTCTTTAAAAGCGCCTACACCGGGGAGAACGACACCATGAGCCTTTTCAACGACCTCAGGGTTACTTGTTACTGTGGCATTAACCCCTACTTTGAGAAATCCTTTTTCTACACTTCTCAAATTCCCCATTCCATAGTCAATGATAGCAATCATGTTTTTATAGTATGAGAACCAATGTGCTAAATGCAATAGTACCGGAAAAAGGTTCTACTTCCGTGCCTTTGATACGTTCGGCGGCATAGTTCGATAAATCCGCCTCAGGTGGATAAACTCACTATCCTGAGTGAAATCGAAGGACACAAACTCTACCCTTTAGGGTAGGGAAAATACAGGTGCCGCTCAGTCGAATGTCCAACCCTGAGCTCAGTCGAATGGGTTGATTTTTGTGTACAGGGACAAAGCTGTCATATGCTTGAAAAAATTGTGTGTTAAAAAAATTGTTGAAAAAATTGTTTGATTTAAGGTATATTTCAGCCGAAAAACATGATTATGTATTTTATGAACTATGGCTGACATGATACCTCAGAGAGTTTTCTTTACGAAAGGTGTTGGTATACACAAAGATAAACTTGCATCGTTTGAGCTTGCTTTAAGAAGCGCCGGGATAGAAATATGCAATCTTGTGTATGTCTCGAGTATTTTCCCTGCTAATTGTAAGATAATAAGTAGACAAAAAGGGTTGACCCTCGTTAAGCCGGGACAAATAACGTACTGTGTAATGGCGAGAAATCAGACCGATGAACCTAACAGGCTTGTGTCTGCTGCAATCGGCTTAGCAGTTCCATCAGATAATAAGAACTACGGTTATCTCTCTGAACATCACTCTTTTGGGGAAACTGCAAGGAAATCAGGAGACTATGCAGAAGATTTAGCAGCAACTATGCTTGCAACTACCCTTGGAATTCCTTTTGACCCTGACCTTGCGTGGGACGCGCGGAAACAGGTTTATAAAGCAAGTAAATATATCTTTAAGTCCAGGCGTATCTGTCAATCCGCTGAGGGACATAAAAACGGCTTATGGACCACGGTAATTGCGTCCGCAGTGTTATTATTAGAATAATTTGAAGAGTAAACTCCCTCACAATTTTGGCTGCTTACCTAAAAAATTTTCGAATTATAAAAATTCCTCTATTGTTATCCTTCCCGTTTCATTTGATAAAACGAGCACATGGTTGAAAGGTTCTGATAAAGGTCCGCGGGCGATTATTGAAGCCTCGAAGAATCTGGAGTTATATGATATTGAAACCAGATCAGAGGTTTATAAAAAAGGAATTTTTACTGAGAAAGAAATAGTCTCCAACAGCGTACAAGATATGATTAATAAGACCTATAGGAGGGTTAAACGTGTATTGCATGACAAAAAATTTGCTGTTGTTTTAGGGGGAGAGCATACCGTCTCTATTGGTTCAATTAAGGCTTATGCGGAATTTTTCAAGCATATGAGCATACTCCATCTTGATGCTCATTCTGATATGAGAGATTCTTATGAAGGAAGCAGATACAGCCATGCATGTGTTATGTCAAGGATAAAAGAAGTTACAGAAAACTTCGTTTCTGTTGGCATAAGGAGCATGGATTCTTCTGAACTCAAGAATATTAACGAGGACAGTATTTTTTATGCATCACACATCTATGCATCAAAGGATTGGATTCACGAGGTCACAAAGAAACTCTCAGAAAATGTTTATATTACTTTAGACTTAGATGTTTTCGACCCTTCTGTAATGCCCTCGACAGGCACGCCAGAGCCAGGTGGTTTAGACTGGTATCAGGTGGTACATTTATTGGAGGACGTTTCGAAATATAAAAATATAGTTGGCTTTGATATAGTAGAACTCTGCCCCTCTCTGAGTAAAGCTCCTGATTTCCTCGCTGCAAAACTTATTTATAAACTATTGAGTCTGTCTTTTATTTAAGGAGAACATCCAGACCTTTCTCTTTGCGTTCACTGGGTTCGTGATAATATTTAAATCTGAAGAGAGCGTCAAGACCGTGACAGTCTATGCAAATATTATTATAGCTCACATTTCGTAAAAAGCTGGTTGTAGCATTACCCTCAAGATTTTTTCCTGTTCCTTTTTTTTGAGACAATGGGTTCCATAGATGTGCATTGTGACATGATGGACATGAGATATTACCAACATTTATTACAGATCCGTTTTTATCATAAATCGGGAAATAATCTATGGCTGCCTTATTATTTCTCAGAGCATTGGATATAAGTTTTTCCCCCGGATGGTCGGCTACAGAAACTATTTTCTTCTCAGCTGAATTGCCCTCAGAATGACAACTGGTGCATAAGACGTTCATGATGCTTTCATTTTCTGGAATCTGGTCGTATGACCGTGCCCAGAGCTTTACCTTGTTTTTACTATTATGCATAAGATGGCAGGCGCCACATGTTCCTGATTCAGCAGGGGTCTGGTTTGCCACATTTTTACCGGAAGAAACTGAAAAAATAAGGTCATGATCAGTTTTTTCAACATAAGCCTGTTGTGTGTGACAGTTTTGACAGAGTGCGGGTGATGGCACGTTTTCCAGGCGTAGAAAGCTGTTTTGAGAGTTTCCCTCAATATCGGAATGGTCTCCGGATATAATTCTTACAGGGTCCCAGCGATGAGGGTCATGGCATGTCTCACACGTCATAATTCCGTCTTTAGAAATTTTTCCCTCTTTGTCAAAAAGCGGTAATGTAGTGGTAAGCCCTTTTTCAAAAGGTGATATGTTTATAGGATGGGAAAAGTCTTTGATTACTTTTTTCTTGGCCATGCCTTCTTCACTATGGCAGCTCACACACAGGTCCTGGACAATACTACCACTTTGAGTAGTTATTTCCCGTGCCCACAGATAGCCTTTCTGTCCTCCGTGAACAAGGTGGCAGATTCCACAGAGACCTGAATCTGAAGGCGTTTGATTTAAAATATTCTTTTCATCTGGTGCAACCTTGCCAATATCGTGCTTGGTATTTGCAATAAAAAATTTGTTGATATGACATTCACTGCATATCTCGGGGGACGTTCTTCTTAAGAAGAATGAAGTTCTATCACCTTGAACATCTTTTCTTATTTCCCCTTTTGTGGAGTCTGAGCGCCACCTGTGCGGGTCATGACATGTTGTGCATGTGATTTTACCGTCTTTGTCACGGATACCATATTTATTAAAGAGCGGAAGGGTTAATTCCTCCTTTTTAACATCTATATACGTTAAAACAATATCTGTATCTTTTTTTTCAAAGGGTTTTACGTCTAAAGGATGTTTATAATCTGCAGGAATAGATTTTTCCCCAATATCCCCTTTTTTGTGGCAGCTCAGACAGAGCTTTGTCGTAAAATCTTCCTCTCCGTAAAGCTTTCTGGCTGCCTTATGCGGCAGGTGGCATGCTGAACATATACCTGCCTCAGCGACTGTCTTTCCATCCAGGTTTTTTTCCTCGGGTGCTGTATGTATCAGGTTGTGTTTCGTATCAGCGAGATATTGTTTATCATCATGACACGTGAGACACAGGGTGGATTTTTCATCCTTTGTCAGGACTAACAGATTTCGTTCCATGAATTTATTATTGTGTACCTTGTGGCAAGTCTGGCAGATTATCTCTCCATTATTCCCTAATTTTGCCCCTTTTTTAATAAATTCATCGGGAATTTTAACGTTCACGGGCTTTACATTAATGACATGTAAAGGCTTTCTTTCACCTTCAGGCGTAAAAATATTTTTTTCAGTATGACATTCAAGGCAGAGTCCGGAATTCCTGGCGCTTTCTATTAAGAAACTTTCATTTGGTGAACCGTGCACTGTATGGCAGGTCTCGCATATAACGTGATTCTTTCTTTCTCCTATACGAGCGCCACGGGTGATGAGTTTTCTGGGAATATCCAGTTTTTTTGTAACACCGATGGGATGGTTTCCCGTATCTATTCCCCCGTCCTTATCAGTATGACACATCCGGCACATGTCTGAATTCTTGTTTGAGGTTCTGATAAAGATGGTTTTCTCTATGCCCATTTCGCTTGAGACACCGTGTGCCGTGTGGCATGTGGCACACTGCATGTTACCGTCTTTATCCAGGGGGAATACTTTGGGTATGTTCATGGAAGCAGGGGGTGGCTTATTTATCTTGTGCCTGAAGTCGTTATATACCTTTGCCCGTGAGTCCACCACACTTCCATCATGGCAGGAAAAACACATTTCAGGCTTGGACACAACCATTGCCGACTGGTATTCAACAAGGTCTGTTCCTTTTCCATCGATAAAAAAAGTATCTATCCAGCGGTAATGACAGATAGCACATTCCTTTGCAGAACTCGGGTTTCTTGGTGGCTCGGTTGCTAAGACAAAAACTTTAAACTGAAATATAAGAAAGATTGTATACAGTATTGACCGAATTATTTTTTTCATGTGAAAATCCTTTTAAACACCGTCTTCTCCAATTCAAAAAACAAATCCAAAATCCAGAGTTAAGAAATGTATTGTATGATTAATGTTCCTTCCATAATGTTTCACGT
>DAOVVO010000086.1 GCA_030637135.1 Nitrospirota bacterium | reverse complement strand
TGTTTCCGCTATCTGAATACAGCGTGAAACATCCCTGAATATTGAAACTACCCCGATCATTTTACTCTTTTTGAAGAGCGGCGTTGCATTCTCTTCGATATGAATTGTCCTGTTGTCTTTTGTTCTGACGAAGAGATTTTTACTGACGGGCTGTCTTTTTTGAAAACAGAGTGTTATAGGGTGCTCGTAAAGGAGTAATGCGTTACCCCGTTTATCTTCATATCTGAGAGGGGTCTTTTCAAAGTGTGTGCCGGTTATCTCCTGTACAGTATAACCCGTGAGAGCTTCAGAGGTTGTGTTCCAGTATTGTATTATTCCTTCCGAATCCACGAAATACAGGCCATTTGCCATGTTATCGAGCATTTCACGAAAGTTTTTATGTCTCCAGCCAATCATTTTCTGAATCCTCTGTTCTTCAGAAAATACCCTGTCCTGTTTTTCAGTTGAATAGAAATATAAAAGTCGATTCCAGAAAAAAGTTTAGAATATAAAAAAAACAGATATGAGTCTCATTAGTCCACGCAATTCCACAGGAGACCAGTAGAAAAATTATAAATATCTTAAAATCCGAGTAAAAATATAAAACAGCATGATGTTATTTTGATGCAGCATAGACGATGTTTCGTGTTGAATGTTTTCCTCTATACATTTCCTTGTCAGCGATATTGAGCAGTTCTTCTTTGGTTTTAGCATTTTCCGGATAAGCTGCAATACCAAAACTTGCAGTTAGCTTAAATGAATACCCCTCGTGTTTTAAAAATACATGCTTCTCCACGCTTCTCCGTAGCCTTTCAGCTACCTGAAAACCGATATTCAGAGAAGTCTGGGGTAACACTATAACGAATTCATCTCCTCCGTATCTGGCAACGATATCTATAGTCCTTAAGTTTTTCAATAAAAGGTGTGACATTTCCATAAGTATCCTGCTTCCTACAAGGTGCCCATGTCTGTCATTAATTTTTTTAAAGTAATCAATATCCATAAATATGAGCGTGAGGGCAAGACCAAACCTGTTGGAACGGTCTATTTCTAATTCAATAGCCCGGTTTAAGTAACGAAGGTTGAATAAATTTGTAAGATCATCGGTGATTGTGAGTTCTTCCATTTTTTTATATAAGAACGCACGCTCAACGGCCATAGCAGCTTGATTCACTATGTCTAAATCTTCTCTTGCAAAAGGATCTCCTGTAACTTTATTAACAATTTCGATGATTCCTATTACCTTGTCTTTAATCTTTATGGGAATACACATTAAAGACATGGTCTTAATATGGAGCACCTTGTCTATCTTCCTGTTAAAACGTGCATCTTTGGAAATATCAGGCACTATTAAAGAGGTGCCGTTTTTTGCAACCCGGCTGACAGTATCATCGTCTATCCTGGTTCTGAATTTATGTATTTCTTTAGATTTTTTCTTCCATGCGTTTCCCATAAAAAACTCACCTTTTTCTTCATCAATAAAAAGGATAAACCATGCCTCAGCTCCTATCATAGATTGAGTTTTTTTCATAATTGGAGTTATAAGTTTGTTTAACTCTAATGATGAAGTAAAGATTTTGGTAATGTCCTTGAAAAAATTGAGCTCCTTGTTTTTGATCTTCAGACTGGCGTGTAGTTGATGATTCTCCTCTGATAGTGCTTTTACTCTTACGAGTTTTTCAACATGATACTGGAATTTATTAAAAGAAACCGGTAAATACAAAGGAGTTGTAAGGCTGTCTTTAGCCCATCGCCCCATACCTTTGAAATTATTGTCTTGGGTAATAACCATTTTGGGGATAGACGTTGAGAGGTTTTTAAATAATTCAAAACTATCAGCTGTTGTAAAAAAAATATTATCAACTATAATTAAATCAACACCATTGTTTTTGAGAGAATGGAGTGCCTTTTCAGGAGATTGTGCGTTTAAGAATGTAAATTCTTTATCCTTCAGGATTTCCTGGAAGTTTTTAATTGAAGAATTACCTTTGTCCAGGAACAGAATTTTATGCATCTTGTTTTTTTTAAGATATTTATTTTGCATAGCTCATTCCACAACATTTTTTATATTTTTTCCCACTTCCACAAATACAGGGATCATTTCTTCCGATTTTTTTGTCTTTGACCACTGTCCGGGGTTTTTCTCCTCCATCATTTCCTTTGTTATACTGAACTTTTGCAGGCTTTAACATAACTTTCCGTCTGGCATCATCTTCTTTGGCAATCTGAATTTTGAAAAGCCTGCTCACAACCTCGGATTCAATTCTTCCGCTCAATTCGGAAAAGGCTTCAAAGGCCTCTTTTTTATATTCGACGAGCGGGTCTCTCTGTCCATAACCTCTGAGTCCAATTCCTTCCTTGAGATGGTCCATGCCTAAAAGGTGATCTTTCCACTGAGTATCAACAACCTGGAGTAATATTACCTTTTCTATATATCTGAGCGCATCGGTTCCGATTTCTTTTTCTTTATTCTCGTATGCCGTTTTTATCTCATCAGAGAGCGCATGACGAAGTTCTTCCAGGGGTTTTGCGTCTATAACAGGATGAATGGAAAAGTCTCTAAAAAGGGCGTCCTTGAATCCGTTAAGGTCCCATTCCTCAGGGTGTTTGTCTTCAGGACAATAGATGGATAAGAGCCCCTCGAGTACTTCCTCTGCCATCTTCAGTATCTTTTCCTTGAGATTGTCTCCTGTAAGAATTTCTCGCCTGAATGTATAGATTTCTGTCCTCTGCATATTCATAACGTCATCGTACTCAAGCAGATGTTTTCTTATGTCAAAGTTATGAGCTTCAACTTTTTTCTGAGCGTTCTCGATTGCTTTTGTAATCCACCTGTGTTCTATGGGTTGAGATTCGTCCATACCGAGGTTTCCCATAAGACTTGAAATCCTCTCAGAGCCAAAAATTCTCATAAGGTCATCTTCCAGTGAGAGATAAAATCTTGATGTTCCGGCATCTCCCTGACGGCCTGAACGCCCCCGTAACTGATTGTCAATCCTCCGTGCCTCGTGTCTCTCAGTGCCCAGAATATGCACTCCATCGGAAGCTATAACCTTCTCCCTGTCTTTTTTACAAAGCTCCTGAGCCTTTGTTAATGTATCTTCATACTCTTCTTTGGAATATTCTTTCTTATCTTTCAGGATATCTTTTGCAAGACCTTCCTGGTTGCCTCCCAAAACTATGTCTGTTCCCCTGCCTGCCATGTTTGTAGCTATGGTTACCGATTGACTCCTTCCAGCCTGTGCGATAATCTCAGCTTCTTTTTCATGATATTTTGCATTTAAAACAGAGTGTTTTATACCTTTCTTTTTCAATATGGAGCTCAGCAATTCTGACTTTTCTATGGAAATCGTTCCTACAAGGACAGGTTGACCTCTTTTATAGCAGTCTTCAATTTCGTTAATCACGGCATTGAATTTTCCTTTTTCAGTTTTATAAACTACATCAGCGTAATCCGCCCTTATCATTGGTTTATTCGTCGGGATTACCATTACATCAAGATTGTATATCTTTGCGAATTCTTCTGCCTCTGTATCAGCAGTACCTGTCATACCTGCGAGTTTTTTGTACGTTCTGAAATAATTCTGGAACGTGATTGTAGCAAGGGTCTGGTTTTCACTGGCAATTTTTACACCTTCTTTTGCCTCTATTGCCTGGTGCAGTCCGTCAGACCAGCGTCTTCCGGGCATCAGGCGGCCTGTAAATTCATCGACAATGAGAACCTCATTGTCCTTAACGATATAATCGACATCGCGTTTAAATAATGCATGTGCCCTGAGTCCCTGATTGACGTGGTGGACCAGTTCAATGTTAGAGGGGTCATAGAGATTTCCGACACCAAGCAGTTTTTCAACTTTTATATTTCCCTCATCACTGAGCATTACCGAACGTGCCTTTTCATCAATACTAAAATCAGCATCTTTCCTGAGCTTAGGTATTATTTTATCTATCTTGTAGTATTTGTCAGTTGATTCTTCAGAAGGCCCAGAGATTATAAGCGGAGTTCTTGACTCGTCAATCAGGATACTGTCCACTTCGTCTACAATTGCATAATTTAATTCTCTTTGAACGTAATGACTTAAGTCATAGTTCATGTTATCCCTTAAATAGTCAAAGCCGAATTCATTATTCGTGCCGTACGTAATATCAGCATTATATGCTTCCTGTCGTGTTACTGGTCTTAATTTCTGGAGGCTCCTGTCCTCGGAGTGATGGGAGGGGTCGTACATAAAAGAGGCGTCATGCTGTATAACACCGACAGAAAGTCCGAGAAAGTCATAAATAGGGCCCATCCACTGGGTATCTCTTTTAGCCAGATAATCATTTACCGTTATTATATGTACACCGTGACCATCAAGTGCGTTCAGATAAACTGCAAGGGTTGCAGCGAGTGTTTTACCTTCACCTGTTTTCATCTCAGCTATTTTGCCGCTGTGAAGAACAATGCCTCCTATAAGCTGTACATCAAAATGCCTCATAGTAAGGATTCTACGCGAAGTTTCTCTGACAACAGCAAATGCCTCAGGGAGAATATCTTCCAGGATTTCGTCTGTTTGGAGTCTCTTGCGGAATTCACTTGTTTTGGTTTTAAGAGAGGCGTCATCAAGCTGGGTTATTAAAGGCTCGAGGGAGTTGATCTTTTCTACGGTTACCCAGAGTTTTTTTATTTCCCGTTCGTTTTTTGAGCCTATTATTTTTGTTAAAATCCCTATCATAATCTCATTATTATAACAAATAAAATATATATTTTATGTAAACCCCTTTAGAGATTTTATAATATCTAACGGTATGCGCCAACGGTGGCTTTCTACCCCATAAGACCTTTGGTCTCTTACGGGGTGAACCACTGCGGCTCTGAAAGGTAATCACTACACCACTGGTTTCATCGGTGGCTTTCTCTAACGGGGTTTACATTGTTCTTGAAAAGCTCTGAGTAGAGTGATACAGTACTTCAAACATTAGAAATCATTATCAAGAAGAAACAGAGAACCGTGGTGTTTAATACATGTTTTCAATAGGTTTTCCTGAGAACTGTTTTAAACGTGTGATATGAGGCCCGTGAAGTATTTCATATAATTTAAGGTGTTAGGTATGAAACTCAGGATAGGTTATCTTCCCACATTTTACCATACCTCAATTCTTTTAATTGCACGGGGTAACATTGAAAATGCTCTCGGTATTGAGGTTGATTGGACGCTTTTTGGAACAGGTCCTGCAATTGTAGAAGCATTTGATAAAAGAGCTCTTGATCTTGCATACATTGGACTTCCACCTGCAATAATCGGCATTGATAAAGGAACTACGGTCAGATGCATAGCTGGCGGACATGTTGAAGGAACGGTTGTCTGCGGTACAAAACAGTTTAAAGGGTATCCGGGCATAAAGGAACTCGACGAAATTCTGAAACAGTTTGTCGGATATAAAATCGGGGTTCCGGGGAAAGGCTCAATACATGATGTCATTTTAGCGGACTATCTTGAAAGGTTTCAGCTCAAAAAAGATATTGAAGTTATAAATTTTCAATGGGCTGACCAGATTATAGATGAGATGTATAAAGGAAAGTTGTCTGCAGCTGTAGGAACACCGGCACTGGCAGTTGCAGTTCAACACTTTGCAGATGGTAAGATGCTCTATCCTCCATCAAAGATCTGGCCACATAATCCAAGTTATGGAATTCTTGCACGTAATAATTTTTTAAATAAAAACGTGGATATAATAAATAAATTTCTAAAACTGCATGAAGAGGCATCTCTGTTTTTAAGAACTAACCC
>DAOVVO010000029.1 GCA_030637135.1 Nitrospirota bacterium | reverse complement strand
TGAATACAAGATTACAGATTGCAACTAACATTTCCATAACAATGGTTTTAACTCAGGTTTCTAAAACCTTTTTAGTAGCTTTCAAATGAAATAACGAGCGTAGTACCCGTAGTTCGGGATCGTATCGACGTATCGATGTGCTGAAGGGAGTTCTAATTATATTTGAAGTTATGATTTTAATCATAGTAATCTTTTCATTTTAGATATAAATAAATATAGAGAATTATCTCAGAAACATGTTACAACAATGTAACAATTATAAAGGAGGCATATGCGGTGAAAAGAATTATCATTGCTTTAATTATTATTATGGTGTTTTTTACAGTAACATGGGCACAGATGAGGGGCATGATGAGAGGAGGTATGCATGATATCTCTCCAATGCAATATCAGCAGGAGAGATTTAGCGAGGAAATGCACATAAGCAGGGGCGGTCAGCTCTATGACAACTGGTGGAGAACAACCGTCGATACGGTTAAGCCGGGGGAAGATCATCCGCTCTGGAAAATGCAAACTACTAACAAGCGGAGAGGATATGCTACCTATCGATGCAAAGAATGCCATGGATGGGACTACCGCGGTAAGGACGGGGCATACAGCAAAGGCTCACATTACACAGGGTTTAAAGGAGTTTTACAATCTGCCGAGAAAATGTCTCTTAAGGAACTTGAGGCTGTTCTTAAGGGTTTTACAAACAAAGAGCATGATTTTAGTAAATATGTTAACGATGAGGACATTGCAGACCTTGCACTTTTTATGAAGAAAGGACTTACTGACACTAATAAATTAGTAAGTAGTGATGGTATCCCCGTTAAAGGTGATCCTAATGCTGGACGCATTATATTTATGAATACGTGTATGCACATGTGCCATGGCGGAGTTGGCACGATGATAAACTTTGGGGATAGTGGAAAACCCGAGTTTGTTGGTACTGTAGCTAATGAGAACCCTTGGGAATTTATTCACAAGGTCAGAGCAGGCCAACCCGGTACCAGAATGCCATCAGCAATTATAAATAAATGGAGTGAAGAGGATATCAACGACCTTCTGACTTTTGCGCGTACTTTACCCGTAGAGGCACAAAAAATCAGTATGTTCCGCCGAATGATGGGGAGAATGGGTTTTGGTATGGGTCATCATGAAAGTTATATCCCCGTTAAGTATAGAGGTTATGGTCCGATAATAGGGGAATTGGGTATGTAATAGTAGCGCTATGATAAGGCAATAGAATTAAAATTTTCTCCCTCTAAAAGTTATTTAAAAAAGAAAGTCTAATACGATGTTTTTTTGTCTCATTTTCAATGATAAATCATCAGTGTTATCAATATCCAGATGTTGAACATGAGCAAGTGTTGCAGACAGGGGAATGTTATAGTTCCCTGTTTGTTATGAATTACCTTGATTCCTCTTCTGTCTTCCAGGGTGCAAATTTAAGGAGGAGCAGCATACCGGGGATGGCAATAAGAGTACACGCTATAAAAAAACTTACCCATCCCATATGTTTTGCAAAAAAACCTGTTGGAGCTGACGCAACTGTTCTGGGAACCGCCATGAGGCTCGTTAAAAGCGCGTATTGCGTGGCAGTAAATTTTTTATTGGTTATACTTGCCATGAATGCGATGAAGGCGGCTGTGCCCATGCCGCTGCTTAAATTCTCAAAGGCAATAACTCCGGACAAGGCCGGGACACTGTGGCCGATACGGGCGAGAACAGCAAAGCCGGCAGTTGATAGTGCCTGAAGAAAACCAAATATCCAGAGGGAACGGTTTATTCCCATCCGGAGCATGATTACCCCGCCGATGAGACTTCCGGCAATGGTTGCCCAGAAACCAAACAGTTTTACAACCGCACCGATTTCTGTTTTTGAAAATCCTATATCAAGGTAAAACGGCATAGTCATGGCACTTGCCATGGTGTCACCAATCTTGTACAACAGTATAAATGCCAGCATCCAGAGAGCTCCGCTTCGGCTGAAATATTCTATCAAGGGATTAAAAACAGCTTCTGCCATTGTTTGAGGTGTTCCGGCAGTAATGACAGGTTCTCGTGCCAGCACAGTCGTTAAGACGCCCGGCAGCATGCAGGCTGCCATTACCAGATAAACCTGTGAAAACGACATGTGATCAGCCATTATGAGACCGCCGCCTCCGGCAAGGAGCATTCCGACCCGGTATCCGTTAACATAAAGGGAAGAGCCAAGCCCCAGTTCCTCATCTGAAAGGTCTTCTCTTCTGTAGGCATCAATTACAATGTCCTGAGAGGCACTAAAGAAAGTCACGAGGAATGCTGCGAACGCCACAATCCATGGATTGTTTTTGGGATTAGTGAGTCCCAGGCCTGCAATGGCAAGAATCAGTGCAAGCTGAGCAATCAGAAGCCATCTCCTTCTCCGTCCCAGAAAGGGAAGGGTAAAACGGTCGAGAACAGGTGCCCAGAGGAATTTCAAGGAGTAGGGAAGACCCACGAGAATCATTAATCCTATTATGGTCAAGTCGACTCCTTCTTCTGTCATCCATGCCTGCAACACCGTTATGGTTAAAAGAAGGGGCAGACCGCTCGCAAAACCCATAACAAGGGTAACCAGCATTCGACCGCTGAATATTACTTTAAGCATGGAATTGCGTTTTTCAGTCTTCATTGTCCGGCGTTCAGCGAGTCCTTCGGTCTTAGCACGACTATTCCTGGCGTGGCAGATACATATTTTTTAAAATCCTGGTCAATAACTTTTCTCTGTTCCTTTTCTGAAGACGCATGCCTTAAGTACGTTGAATCCCTGTCCTTGATGATAATGCCAACATGTGAGACATCCAGACCGGGCATACGTGAATATATTCCAACATAGTCCCCTGTTAACAGTTTCTTGCACACTGAATCATCCATAACATCTGAAGGGACATATGTTACTGTTCTCTCTACGGGGGGAATTCCCTGAACAAAATTTGTCCCGTCTGCTCTTTTGTTCAGTGTTTTTTGGATTGTTACGGTATGTTGATGACCGATACGTTCAGTAACATCCTGGACAAAACAAGAATTAAATACCCGCCAGTCAGTAAAAAAGTGATTTCTGTTTTCAAAGGAAATAGTTCCTGACCGGTACCTTACCTTCTTTAATTTTTCTTTGAATTCAGAAAATGATTTTGAAAGCCGCATTGCCTCTACGTAATCAATGAATGTAAAACAATCAAGACCTTCAAGATTTATGACAAAAACCTCTGGAGAGTCCATATCTCCAATTAATGTTGATTCTTTATACTCTATAGAGAGGAACTGCTGTGAAATGGCATGTATCCGAGAACCTGCCCTCAACATCTTTGAGTATTCACGTATTGTATGGTCTAATGTTTCCTGCGTCCATTTCCCTAAACGGATATGTTCATTCATTGGATAATTTAAAAAACGTTTTGTAATGCGTGAGGGGTAACGCGTTATATGTTGTTACTTTTCATTACTCATCACGCATATCAGATTACGGTTTTTAAACCCTTGATCACTTTGTATGTCCTGCAAACTCCTTCTTACTGCGCCGTTATGCTATAACATTTCTGCACGATAAATAACCAAAATTATACTATAATACACCACAACTTATGGGATTTCTTGCTATTTTAGTGTCGATGTCTTTTGAGTCAGATAACATTCTGGCGCATCTGAAACGTGTCCGTACAAAAAGAATTGCCGGGAAAACTATTTATAGGGGTAAACTTTCAGACTCC
Source organism: Nitrospirota bacterium (assembly GCA_030637135.1). Lineage (GTDB taxonomy): Bacteria > Nitrospirota > Thermodesulfovibrionia > UBA6902 > BMS3Bbin08 > DAOVVO01. The sequence continues at coordinate 8,698 of DAOVVO010000029.1, read as the reverse complement.
AACGTCATTGTGATGCATACCGGTATTGGCAAGGTGAACGCTGCACATGCTGCAACAGTTCTCATTGAACATTTTCCACTAAGGCGTATCATTAATGCAGGGGTCTGCGGTGCATACCCGCAGTCCGGGCTCCATATCGGAGACATCGCAATCGCAACCAAGGAGATAAACGGTGATGAGGGGGCAGTAACTTCAGGAGGATGGAAAGGGATTAAAGAAACCGGAATCCCGCTTGTTCAGATTGGAAAGAAAAAATACTTTAACGAATTTCCATTGGATAACACGTTTTTTAAAAGGGCTTTTAAATCTTTTAAACGCATTACACATTACTCGTCACGCATCACAAGAGTAAAATCAGGTGCTTTTGTCACTGTATCAACTTCAACAGGCACACACACGAGGGCGGTTGAACTTGAAAAGCGGTTTAAAGCAATCTGCGAAAACATGGAAGGCGCGGCTATTGCACAGATATGCACTCTCTATAATATACCCATGTTTGAAATAAGAGGTGTAAGCAATATCGTCGGAGTACGTGATAAGAGAAAATGGAATTTACCCCGTGCTTCTGATAACTGCCAGGAAGCGGTTTTGAAGATGATCAGTTCTCGCGTATAGTGTTAATACCCTTTTCCCTTTTGTACGCATTGATTAATGAGAATTCAGGGAGGAGGTTTTAAGTACTTTCATGTGAAATGCTACGTCTGTTCAGCATTTATGCCCGCATATGGGGTTACAGAGGATTACCTTATAGAAAATGCAGAGATAAAATCCAGTTTACATCTCGGGCAGCTTTTATTGGAATGGCGCATACCGTTTTCTTTAAACCTCTAAACGTGTATGAATATGGTGGTGGTAAAAAAAATTGATTTTATGGCAGGGAGTTCTGAATAGAATAATAAGCGAAATAAAACAAGATTAGGAATTCAGCTGTTGCACTCCTTCTTTAGTTTTGGAATTCTCTATAATTTCTACGGTATCGACTGCTGATTTAACGACAAAAACACGTTCGTTGTTACCTTTCAGGTCAGATGGTGTCATAAAGAAACCGTAAGGATTCGAAAAATAGCTCAGTGAATACCCGACTACTATTTCTCCGTCAAAAAACGTTACCTTGATCTTCATTCCCCCCCCAGGGACAACATTATTATAATCAGCCTGATGGTTTTTATTACCTTCACAATCCTTGACAAAAAATACTGCCTTCAACTGGTCCATGCGAACAGTTGTTGTTTGACCATCAGGTGTTTCCAGATGAAAGTATTTATTTTTTGGTGCAAAGTCAGGGGTTTTTCCCTTTATTAACCTGCCATCTCTGAAACGTGCCACCACCTTATTTAATATCATTACGTGTCCCCTTTCGATGTATAAATAATTTACATTCATTATAAAATAATTTTACAATATTTAATCCCATGCGTCAATATAAAAATTCATGTATTAATTTTTATCAATTTTATCAATAAGTTATAACTTTATGAAGGTTTAATTGTATATAATTACAAAATCCGAATACCTTATAATAGCACCTCTATTACAGACCTTGTGCCTCTACTCGTCCTCTGAGGAGGACATTTTTCGAAAACTTTGATGTTTTGCCGGATATTTATCAGGCCTACGGCTCTTAGAGAATCTTGGATGTGGTTATTCTCTTTCTGTCCTGCTTAACGGAATGGATTACATTGACATTGGAATTTTGTAAGGTGACATTTTATGCGTGCTCTAAAATGTATATTTAAAAGCCAGGCGTACCGCTTCTTCTTCTGTATTATTTCTCTGTTTATTGTCTGTGTATTTGTATTTTACGTAAAGGGACAGACGCAGTCGTTTTTTCGGGAATAGTTTTTCAAAAGAAATCCTTACGTAATACCTGTTTTTATCTCGCGTAGAATCCTGATAATCATACATATTCCCCTGAAGGGAAGCAGACGTTATCCAGTTTTTCTTTCTCCTGTATGTGCCTTGTAGTTCCAGGATTTCCTTTTTAAAGTCATTGTCTGATTTAATGGCATACTGTACTTCTTTGTGTTTGCCAGCAAACTGAAAAGAAAGTAGCTCTTGAGGATCATCAAATAGTATGTATTTCCATCTGTTTCGTATATAAAACCCACTGTGGTCAAGATCAGCAGTTACGTAGTCTTTTTTAAAAAACTGGTATTTAAGGTCTGTTTTAATATTTGTCTTTACCCGATGATCTGTCTTTACATAAAACTGTCTGTATTTATAATCAAAATCTTCATCTCGTTCATCGTCGTCTTTCGTATCCTTTTGTCCGAATTGTGCCCGTGCCGTGACCTTGTATATGAGAGGGGTATCACATATATAATCTGAACCGAACATGAAATCACTTTTATCTTTGTGCCTGTCCGTCCGTTTATGTACTGTCGTTTCAAATTTATATGAGGTAAGGAGCAGGAGGTTTTTCTCTAACAGGTATCTCTTCACCCCCAGCTTAGAGAAAAATTTGAGCTGGTCAGAGCTGTCCCTGTTTATATAATCAAAATTATTGATCCCCGTGCTTATATATACTGAGTAAGAGTCTTTTCTTTCATAAGAGAGTTTTGGAACAAACATGATCTGATTGAATTCACTGGAAGGGGTGTTTCTGAATCTTTTTTCTTTGTATCTGAGTTTGATATCAAGTTTCAGTGACTCCTCTTTTTGTTTATTCAGATAGTGTGATCCTCTGGCAAAAAAGATTTTTGAGATATTGTCAAGCGAATCCCTTGATTTGTAGTCTTTGTTGTATATGAAAGAACCGAGCTCATACCGTGAACGCACGGATACACGGTGACTGAGTCTCACGTGGTAATTTTGATATATATATTCTCTGTCGTCATCCTCCTCCTCAAAGTCTTCAGCCTGGGTTTTCTTGCCGGCTTCAAAATACCCTGTGAGGGCGAAGTCGTCAGCAAATGAGAGAAAAGGGAAAAAGAGAATGCAGGTTACGACAAAAATCAACCGCTGGAAGGGATGATTTCTGTAAATCACTTCGAGCTGTTAGCCGCCGATTCTGGACATGGGTTTCAGTGCCGTGAACTCACTCCCGCAGCTCAGGTTATGCCCCTCGGGTTTTACGTCGACAGACAGTTTTAACAGCTTTCTTATCTCAGAGTCGGGGGCACCGCTGCGAAGAGGGGTTTTTAAATCTATTTCTGTCTCTGAGAACAGGCATGGTCTGAGTTTGCCATCTGCAGTAAGCCTGAGCCTGTTACACTCCCTGCAGAATTGATTGGAGATAGCATTTATAAAACCTATGACACCGGGCGCGCCTTCAAACCTGAAATACTGCGCGGGTCCTGATTTTTTCATTTCCACAGGGAAAAGTTTACCTGTTTCTTCTACGAGTTTTTTTATCTCCTGTATCGGGATGTATTTATCAGGTCTCCACATTTCTTTTGGGCCGATAGGCATGAATTCTATAAAGCGAACCTGATAAGGTTTCGTGAGCGTTATTTTTGAGAATTCCCCGATTTCATCATGGTTAAAGCCTTTTATCGGCACCATGTTGATCTTTATAGGGACAAGCCCTGCTTTTTCTGCCCTTTCGATGCCTCTTAGAACAACCTTTAAGGTACCTCCCCGGGTTATATCCGTAAACCTCGCATGTTTTAATGAATCGAGGCTTATATTGACCCTGTCCAGTCCCGCCCGTGCAAGTTCATCCGCATATCGTTCTAACAGCACGCCATTTGTTGTCAGGCTTATGTCTTCAATGCGTTCCATTGCGCTCAGTGATGATATCAGGTAGGTAATGTTTTTTCGAGCGATGGGTTCGCCGCCTGTAATCCTTATTTTCCTTACCCCGAGAGATGTGGCAAGTTCAACAATCCGCACAATTTCTTCATAACGCAAAATCTCCTTGTACTTTATTTGTTTTACTCCCTCGGGGGACATGCAGTACATACATCTGAGGTTACAGCGGTCAGTGACTGAAATACGGAGATAGTCTATTTTTCTGCCAAAAGGGTCCTTCACTACTTTTTCTTTGAGGGTGCAGACTGGGCATTCTTTCGTTTTGCAATTTGCGCCTGTTTTGAGTTCGGAAACTTTTCAATGAGTTCTTCCAGGATTGTCCTGGCGACTCCGTTTCTATTTATTTCATAAAAGGCTAACCCCTGTTTAAGGTATGATCCGGGGACCTTGTCACTCTTCGGGTTCTTCTTTAAAAGCTCATCATATGCAAGGATAGCGTCCTCATAACTCTTTTCCTTATAATATGTCTCGCCAATCCAGAACCGTGCATTGTCTGAATATTCATTTTCAGGATATTTTTTCAGCAGATTCTGAAATTTTTCCCGTGCCTCCTTCAAATCATTAGACTTATAAGCCTCATACGCATCCATATAAGTGTCTTTAAGGTCTTTTGCATATGCGGCTTTTTTCTGCTCTTCAGTCTTTTGAGCGCTTCCTGTTTTTTTTACCTCTTTTGTCTTTTTAACTCCCTCGACTTGTTTTTTATCTGTTGTTTTTGCATTCTTTTTTGTATCGAGCTTTTCCTTCAGACTGTTTACAATAATCTCTAATTCCTTTATCTGTGCAATGAACTCGTCTTTGCTTTCTGTCAGTTCTTTTATATTTTTTTCAGAAAAGTACCTTGCCTCTTCAAATCGACCTGTGAGGATCTGGACATCTGTTTTCAGTGACTGCACTTCAAGCATCAGGTCTGAAACCGACTTGCTTGTTGCCTTTTGTTCCTCTTCCAGTGCCTTCTGTTCCTGCTTATAATCTAAGCCGTGAGTCTTTTGCCGTATGTTTTTAACCTCGGATTGCAGTTCGTTGACCTGCCACTGCACTTTCCCGATGTCTTGTGATGTTGCGCAGCCGACAAGGAAGAACAAAGAACACAGGACAAGGAGGAGAGAACACAAACCATAAACAGGAGCGGCCACTCGTGTATTAACAGGAGCATTTTTAAATACAGTCATGTTTCTTTTTCAAAGGATCAAAGCATCCCTTTGTGTTATTTTGTTACTACAAAATGGGTGCGTCTGTTGTTCTGCCAGCAGAGTTCGTTTTGCCGTGTGCACGTCGGTTTTTCTTCACCGTAAGAAATGGTATCAATCCTGGCGTGTGCAATTCCCCTTGACAGGAGGTAATTCCGTGCTGCACGCGCGCGTTTCTCTCCCAGGGCAAGGTTATATTCATTCGTTCCCCTTTCATCGCAGTGCCCTTCAATGATAATATTTACGTGTTTGTTTTTATTGAGCCAGTCAGCAGTAGCATCAAATACTGCCTTTGCATCTGACCGTATATTATATTTATCATAATCAAATAGCGCATCCTGGAACTCAAAAGGGAGTTCCCTTGATACCGATATATCAGGTTCTTCAGGCACTGTATATTCCCTCGGTGTAATCTTTTCCTGTACCCGAACCTCTTCAACCCTTTCTTCTTTTTCCATAACAGGTTCCTCAGGCTGTGCAACATATTTTTTTGCACAACCAACAGCAAAAATCATTAAAATCACAACCAGAATCTTCTTCATTGATGCCTCCTTGTTTTGATATATAGGATTGATGATGTGTACTCTGTCATAACGCTTCACTCTGGACTTCTATTTTATGTAGGGCGACCATCGTGGGTTCATTGCTTTTATATTTTTCGGAGTAATCCTTTTTTGTATGCCACCGTTGATGTTCATCAGATAGATTCCTTTGTTCCCGTCGCGGTCAGAGTCAAAAGCCATAAACATGCCGTCAGGAGAAAATGCCGGGTTTTCATTATTTCCCTCTTCAGTAATCTGTCTTAAATCAACACCGTCAGATTGTATCATAAATATCTGGCTTTTGCCATTTTTTCTGCCGACAAAAGTAATCCATTGGCCGTCAGGGGACCATGCAGGAGAGGTATTGTAAGAGCCTTCAAAGGTAAGCCTTCTTATTCTTGTTCCATCTGAATTCATTACGTATATCTGGGGGCTTCCACCCCTGTCTGAGACAAAGGCAATCTGTGAGCCGTCTGCAGAAAATACCGGGGATATGTCAATTCCAAAAGATCTCGTCAGTTTTTGAGCCATACCACTTTTCATATTTATGACGTATATCTCAGGACTGCCGTCTTTTGATGAGGAAAATGCTATTCGCCCGTCAGGGGAAACCCCTCCGACAAGATTAAGACCTTTCGACGAAAACAGCATCATCTCTCTGTAATTTCTGAGATTCAGGAAATATACTTCCCATTTTCTTGCCCTCTCCGATGAATAGATAATATATTTGCTGTCAGGAGACCAGCTGTGACTTAAGGTTAAACCTCTGGTCACTATTCTCATTGTTTTATATCCATCCCAGTCCATTAAGGAGAGCGTTCTCTTATCGGATGAACTGAGGATGTAAGAAATTTTTGTCCTGAAGATTCCTTTTTTACCGGTTATCACTTCAAAAATATCACTTGAAATACTGTGGGACAGTGCGCGCATTATCTTTTTTGAAGAAGAGTATCTTTTATTGAGAATCTCTTTGTTCCTGACAATATCAAACACTGAAACATCTGCTTTTAGTTTCTCTGAAATCTCCACGTTTATATGAGCCTTGATTTCTGCTCCCGGAATATCAGGGTCTACAAGGTCAAAAATCCCGGTAAAATCAAGGTCGTCTTTTACAATCTCAGGGATTTCTTTTGCCTCTTCACTTCCTTCGAAGCTGATAGTCAGGGGCAGTTTTCTGAAAGCCGGAGAGGTGATGTCAATGTAGACTTTGGCGCGGGAGACAGGCAAGGGTGAAAAGTACAAAGTGAAAAATAAAAACATAAAGACAAAGATTTTGAACCTGTAACTATGAACACCGGGCTTTTTTTTCATAGGTAGAACCTCACTCCTATTTCTAATTCCTCAGGCGGTGGGGGGAAGGGGCTCGCTTTTGAGATAGCCTTTATTGCTGAGCGGTCAAAGAGCACATCATCGGAGAATTTTTCTATTTCCTGAGAAATCACTTCACCGTCTTTATCTATTCTTATTGATATTACCACCTCAAGTCCTGATGAACGTGAATTTGCGTAAAACCAGTGCTGCCATATTTTCTGCGAAACTATGCTGTAGTAATAGTCTGTATCGTCACCGGTTCCTGTACCGGAAATACCTACGCCCCCTACTGGTTTATCCGGTGCCTTTTCTTTTCCAATTTCGATTTCCCGGGATTTTGTTCTGCTTTTTTCACGTTTTTTTGAGAGAGCGCTTATCGCGCGAATTCTCTCAATCTCTTTTGAAACGTTTTCTATGCTCATGTCAGTCTTCGGAGGTGCCTTAACAGTCTGAGTTGGTGTCTTAACAGCTTTCTTTGGTATCGTTCGTGCTGTTTTTTTCTTGATTGAGGGAACTCTGCTTATCCGCGGTGTCCGCAGAGGGCCAACAAGGGTAACATGATATGTCCTGTATTGCTCTTTTGTTCTTAAGGGAATAACCACCAGTGAGATAAACAACAGGTGTACTACTGCAGAAATAAAAACTATCCTTGAGAAATGCGGTTCTCTCCCGATGCTTCGGGACTGTCTCATCGGAGCCGTGCTTTTGATTCAGTTACCATCCCTAACTTATCTATCCCGATTTCCCTTAACTCTCCCATCACCTCAACCACAACCCCGTATGGAACGTTTTTGTCTGCTTTCAGAAAAACGTTTCTGTCAGAGAGTGCCGTAAGCTTTGCTTTCAATTTGGTTATGTCAGTACGTGATTTGTTTACGTATATCTTACCGTCTTTTTTTATGGTAATGATAACCCTCTCGGTTGGTGATAGTTCCTTACCCTTTGCCTGCGGCAGATTAACATCAATTCCCTGCTGGAGGAGCGGTGCCGTAATCATAAAGATTACCAGGAGCACGAGCATCACATCTACAAAGGGGGTAACGTTAATCTCTGAGAGCGCTTGTTTTCGTCTCTCCATATCTCCTCACAAAGTAGTCTAATAATTCTTGCGAAAAATCCTCCATCACAATGATATTCCTGCGGACCTTGCTGAGATAATAATTGTATGCGATAACAGCGGGGATTGCTGCAGCGAGTCCTGCTGCTGTTGCGATGAGGGCTTCTGCAATGCCCGGGGCAACCACCGCAAGGGAAGCTGAGCCTATCCTTCCTATGCCCCTGAAAGAATTCATTATACCCCAGACTGTGCCGAAGAGACCAATGAAGGGGGTTGTTGTACCTGTTGTAGCCAGGAAGGTCAGGTTCTTTTCAAGACGTACAGACTCAAGTGCTACAACCCTTTTAAGCCCTATTTTTACTTCTTCCTTCTTGATATCTTCAGGCGACTTAAACGAAGAACCAATCGAATAAGCTGTTCTGAAAAGATTTGACAGGGGACTTAAGGTAAGTTTCTTTGATGACTCGTACAGCCTGTGCCAATCTTTCAATTTTACAAAAGAGCGTTGAAATTCTTCGGACTCCTTCTCAACCTTTGAAAGAAACCTGGATTTGTAAAAAATGATAGCCCAGGAAAATACAGAAAAAAACAGCAGGATTAAGAGGACAAACTTTACAACAGGCCCTGCCTGAAATATAAGGCTTAATACTGTTTCTCCATTCATGAATTATAAAGTTTAAATGAAAGTTTTTAAAAAGTCAAAGTTTTAAGGGGGAGTATTTTATTAATACGTTAATACGTTGATTCGAAAGAAAAAAAGATTTATTTAATAATTTCATACGTATCATTACGAAAACGGGGCAAATTGTTTCTAAAGTATTTGCGCAATTAAGCTAATATCTATT
>DAOVVO010000092.1 GCA_030637135.1 Nitrospirota bacterium | reverse complement strand
GGCACTGGGTGATGCTGCTACTACCGTGGCTATGAGCCTTACAAAGACTCTCAAGAAACCTCCGAGAGATATAGCAAATGATCTTTGTCTTGTTATGAGACTGGAAGAATATAAAAAACCCGATAAAGACAAGCTTTTTGAAATAATTGAAGTAGCAGGTCCGGGATTTATCAATTTCAGATTTAAAAAGGAGTATTTCTACGCAAACCTCGAGAAACTTTTAGTCGAAGAGCACTCTTCCCTCAGAACGAATATTGGCGAAGGTAAAAAAGTACAGGTTGAATTTGTGAGTGCCAATCCCACAGGTCCCCTTCATATCGGGCATGGCAGAGGGGCTGCCGTTGGAAATGCACTGAGCAATCTGCTTCAGGCAGCAGGGTTTGACGTCCAAAGGGAATTTTATATTAATGATGCAGGGACGCAGGTACGGCTCCTCGGGCAATCTGTATATGCACGATACCAGCAGATACTGGGGAATAATGTCCCTTTTCCTGAAGATGGTTATAAAGGAGATTATATTGAATCCATATCTCAGCAGATAGTCAAGAAAACCAGCAAAAAATATCTCCGTAAACAATTTAAAGAATGCGGGGATTTTTTTACGAATTATGCTTATAAAATGATGCTCGCGGATATAGCACAAGACCTGAGAGACTTTGGCATTATATTTGACAGATGGCAGAGTGAAAGAGAGCTGCATGAGAGTGACAAAGTAAAAAAATCCATCACTGTCCTCCGTGAAAAAAATTTTCTCTATGAAAAAGACGGTGCTCAGTGGGGCAGCACTACTCTGTTCGGAGATGACAAAGACAGGGTCATTGTAAAAAAAGACGGTGAATACACATATTTTGCCTCTGATATTGCCTATCACAAGGATAAACTCGACAGGGGCTTTGACACTATAATTAATATATGGGGTGCTGACCACCACGGCTACGTCCGGAGGATTCAGTCAGTGCTTGAGGCATTCGGTCTTGCAAAAGAAAAATTCAGGGTTTTACTTATTCAGATGGTGACCCTTCTCAGACACGGAGAGCCAGTGCAGATGTCAAAGAGGGCTGGTGAATTTATAACATTGAGAGAGGTTATTGATGAGGTTGGTGCTGATACTGCAAAATTTATATTTCTCACAAGACGTGCCGACAGTCATCTTGAGTTTGATATAGAGGTCGCAAAGGAACAGTCGGCAGAAAACCCGGTTTTCTATGTCCAGTATGCATTTGCAAGAATTTCGAGTATATTCAGACAGGCCATGAACCGCAATGGTACATGGCAGGCAGCAGAAAAAGGAGTTTTGAGTACGGAGTCTGGAGTTCAAGAGGTTGATCTATCAGCTCTGAAAGAAGATGATGAAATTTCCATCATCAAAAAGCTTCTTCAATATCCTATAATTTTTGAGGGAGCAGTTTTCTCCTTTGAACCGCACAGGATAACCTATTTTTTGCAGGAATTGGCAGGCATGTTTCATTCTTACTACAACAAGTACAGGGTTATTTCTGAAAATAGCACGCTCACTGCCGCAAGACTCTGTCTATGCAAGGCTGTCCAGATTGTTCTTGAAGAAGGATTGAAAACTCTCGGAGTCAGTGCTCCGGAAAGGATGTAAACCCCGTTAGAGATAAATTTCTAACGGGGTAAATGTAACATTTTAAATTCCAGATTACAAATATCAAAATTAATTTTTAAGGAGAGTGAATTATGTTATATATCACGGCATTAATAATCCATGTAATTTCAATAGTGATATGGATCGGGGGGGTAGCGTTTGTCACCATGATTACATTTCCCATGATACAGCGGGCGGATAACTCTCTTGAACAGGTTTTGATGTTTCAGGGGGTAGAGCACAAGTTCTCTAAAATTGCAAAAATTATGGTCATACTTGTATTACTTTCAGGACTGTATCTGATTAAAGATAAATATGACTTTAGAATTAGCAATTTGAACTTTGGTGTCTGGGTTATGATTGTCCTATGGACGGTATATGCATCTTTGCTCTTTTTCCTTGAAAAACTTATCTTTAAAAAACTCTTCTCTCGGCCTTCTGAGAAACAGCTCGATACCAGACAGGTATTTTTTACACTTCAGGTTTTTCACTGGTTTGTATTGAGCCTGAGTTTTTTTGCTATTGCAGCAGGGATATGGACGGCACACTATTAAGAGTTATGAGTTATGAGTCAAGCGTTCAGTTCAAATTAATAAAAAATTATGGGTCGCAAGGACCCAGACTCGGACAGATTTATACACAAAGAGGTATTGTCAATACTCCTGCATTTATTCCCGTAGGCACCAATGCCACGGTTAAGGCTATGAGCCAGGATGAATTAAAAGAACTCGGTGCTGAAATTATCCTTTCTAACACGTACCATCTCTATCTCAGACCAGGACATGAAACAATAAAAACACTCGGCGGTATTCATAAATTCATGAACTGGCACGGTCCTATTCTCACTGACAGCGGAGGGTTTCAGGTGTTCAGCCTTTCTCCTTTGAGAAAAATAAATGGTGACGGTGTAACGTTCAAATCACATCTTGACGGCTCAACACATTTCATAACTCCTGAGAAAGTAATGGAAATACAGGGATTATGTGGTTCTGATATCGCTATGGCTTTTGACGAATGTACACCATATCCTGCTTCCAGAGAGTACACATGTAATTCTCTCAAACTGACAACCCAATGGGCTAAAAGATGTCTTGATGTAAAAAATAACAATCAGGCGTTATTCGGGATTGTTCAGGGAGGGATATATAATGATTTACGAAAACAGAGCGTTGAAGAGCTCATTGAAATGGATTTTGACGGATATGCACTCGGAGGCCTCAGTGTTGGAGAGTCAAAAGACCACATGTATGAAGTAGTATATTACACCACTCCTTTTTTGCCCCGGGACAAACCACGGTACCTTATGGGAATTGGGGACCTCCTTGATGTACTTGAGGCTGTTTTAGCAGGAATTGACATGTTTGACTGTGTAATGCCCACAAGAAATGCACGGAACGGTACATTATTTACCAGTAGAGGGAGAATAAGCATAAAACGAGAGGAATTTAAAACAGACAAAACTCCTCTAGACCCGCGTTGTGAGTGCTACACGTGTAAGAATCATTCAAAGGCATATTTAAGGCACCTTTTTATAAGCAGGGAAATCCTTTCAATGAGATTAAACACATTACACAACGTATATTTTTATCTGAATTTTTTTAAAAAAATGAGAGATGCCATTGAAAATGAGATATTCGATAGTTTCAAGAAAGAACAGTTCGCAATACTCCAGAATAATTTTCACGAAGGATAGAGAGGAGAGGGTAGAAAGTAGCGAGTTTGTATTAAGAAGCGGGAAAAGCGGGAAAGGATGTAAGGCGGGAAAAGGAAAGTAAGCAGCAAAAAAAGTAAGCAGTAAACACAAGGCAGGAAACAAAAAACAGTAAGCAGTAGGCAGAAAGCGGGAAAAGCGGGAAAGGTCGGAATCGACTCGTACCGAGAAGTAAGGCGGGAAAGGGCAGTAAGCAGAAAACAGGAAGCAGTAAGCAGATTTTTTATAAGGGTTAAATAATGTGCATATATTTATCAACTTCTTCTAACATGGAGTGGGAATGAAAATATTAGTTACTGGCGGTGCGGGGTTTATAGGAGGTGCGTTAAGCCGGGAGCTTAACAGTTCCGGTCATAGTGTCACCATTACTACAAGACGTCAAAGTGATTCAAAACAAAAACTTACATGGCAAGCTCCAGCGCTCATACCCTCAGATACAATGTCAGACTTTGATGCTGTTATAAACCTTGCAGGAGAACCTATTGTATCCAGTCGTTGGACAAAAGTTCGAAAGGAACGCATCATGTCAAGCCGCATACATACCACACGTGCACTTGTGCAATCAATGCAAAATGCTCATCAAAGGCCAAAGGTGTTAATCAGTGCATCTGCAATAGGCTATTACGGCGCCCACGAAGACGAGGAGGTCACAGAGGAAACGCAACCTGCAACAGATTTCCTTGCAGAAGTGTGTAAGGCTTGGGAGGCAGAAGCGCTGAAAGCACAGGAACTGGGAGTACGGGTTGTGCTTATCCGTATAGGTGCTGTACTTGAGTCTGACGGCGGAGCACTGCCTCCAATGACAATTCCGTTTAAATTCTTTCTTGGAGGACCTATTGGCAGTGGCAAACAGTGGTTTTCATGGATTCATAGAGATGATATGGTCGGTATTATCACGTATGCACTTGAAAATGATTTTGTTTCAGGACCCTTTAATGCAACTGCACCTCAGCCGGTTACAAACAGAGAGTTCACCTCGGCACTCGGAAAGGCACTCAACAGACCCTCCTGGCTCTCAGTGCCGGGTTTTATAGTTAGGTTAAGTCTTGGAGAGCTTGGAAGCGTACTCCTTACAGGGCAGAGGGTATTACCGGAAAAAATACTGAAAGCAGGATACAAGTTTAGGTTTAACAAGGTTAACGAAGCACTCAGTGCGATATTTGGCAAGCAATAATACAGGGCAACTGTTTAGTTATCTGTGAAATCGTTTTCTTAAATCGGTGAAATCAAAAACGAAGTTTACCACTTTAAACTTTTCAAAACATTCTTATTATCAAAACCCAATTTGCAGGTTTTTTCTACCCCCTGCTCAATTGAAGTCTTTGGTCTCCAGCCAAGAAGTTTTTGTGCCTTCTCAATATGTGCCCATGTAGCAGTGACATCAGCAGGGTGACGTGGAAGATATTTTATTTTTGCTTTTTTACCAAGGTTTTTTTCCAGAAGTGTAATCACATACTTTAATTTGACAGGGTGATCACCGCCAAGATTTATTATTTCATGCCCTGTTGGTTTTAGAGCCTTTACCGTTCCATCTGCAATATCATCAATGTAAGTAAAATCCCTTGTCTGGTTGCCATCTCCAAACACTGGAACGGGTTTTCCTGATTCAATGTTTTTTATGAATATGAATATGCTCATATCGGGTCTGCCCGCAGGACCATATACAGTAAAATACCTTAAGATACTTATATCAAGGTTATAAAGGTAATGATACGGATAACATAAAACTTCGGCACCCTTTTTTGTAGCGGAATACGGGACAAGCGGCGTATCGGTCTTTTTATCTTCTTTAAAAGGCATTTTTTCAAATCCATATATACTTGAAGTGGAAGCTAAAACAAATTTTTTAACCTTGAATCGTCTGCAGCATTCAAGAAGATTTAAAGTCCCTTTTGTATTGGCATCAAGATAAACCCAGGGGTTTTCTACAGATGCCCTTACGCCTGCCCTTGCTGCAAGGTTAATCACAGCATTTATTTTATTGTGTGCAAACACATTTTTTAGCTTT
>DAOVVO010000041.1 GCA_030637135.1 Nitrospirota bacterium | reverse complement strand
GGCTTCCTTTTAACCTGAATTCCATATCTCAACGTGTGGCAGCAGAAGCATTGAGGAAGAAAAGGCAAGTGCAAAAAAATGTAAAATCAATTATCTCTGAAAGGCAGAGGCTTTTTCAGGGAATGGAAAACATAAAAGGGATAAAACCATATCCTTCTGACGCAAATTTTATATTATTTAAAGTAAAAGACCCTGATAAAATATATAGAGGACTTATAAAGAGAGGGGTGCTTGTCAGAAACATGAAGGAGATACTAAACGGTTGTCTCAGGGTAACAGTTGGGACACCCCGGGAGAATACTATTTTCCTGAAAACCCTCAAACAGTTGGTATGAGACTGTAAAAAAATTTGAATTTAATCAGTATTGCCGATAAAATACGCACTATATGGGGAGGGTAATGAAATGCCGAGAAAAGCAATGAATAAAAGAAAGACCAGAGAAACTGACATTAAAGTCAGCATTAACCTTGATGGCAGGGGAAACTACAAGATAAATACGTCAATCCCTTTTGTTGACCACGTACTCAGTCTCATGTCTAAGCACGGACATATAGACCTTAATATTGAGGCACAGGGAGATACCGAAGTTGATTATCATCACACGATGGAAGACATAGGTATTGTCCTCGGAGACGCACTTAAAAAAGCACTGGGCGAGAAATTGATGATAAGACGGTACGGTGAAGCTTTGACCCCGATGGATGAGAGCCTGGCACAAGTTGCAATAGACCTCAGTGGAAGACCGTATCTGGTGTATAAGGTTAAACCGCCGAAAGGGAGCTCGCTGATTAAGAACCTACAGGCTTCTCTTTTTGAAGATTTTTTCAGGGCATTAACAAATCATGCCGGAATGAATGTGCACATTATACTTCATTATGGTCGTGACCTGCACCACATATTTGAGGCTATCTTTAAGGGATTTGGCAGGGCGCTCAGGACAGCAGTAGAAGTGCATCCCAAGACAAAAGGTGTGCCCTCAACAAAAGGGACACTGTAAATAAAAAGGTTATTTTCGTTCGTTCCTCAGTTTGTCTAAAAAATTTTTTAAATAATTTTTTGAAAGGAAGGTGTTCTTTCCATGGGTATCAAGAGAATCGGCATAATTACAAGTGGTGGAGATTGCGGCGGTCTCAATGCAGTTATTAAAGGTGCAACACAGATGGCTCAATCAATAGGCATAGAAACAGTAGTTATTCCAAATGGTTATGCAGGTCTCTATAATCTCATTGATATGAAAGAAGTCGTTGTACTGACACCTGACAGGCTCGATCTTATTCATGCAGAACTGTCCGGTTCAGAGGCTGGAAACTCCAGAGTAAAGGTTAAAAAAATTGATGCCCCAGATAAGTATGAAAGGATAAAAAAAGGACTGAAAAAATTCAGTATAGATGCCCTTGTGATAAGCGGCGGTGATGATACCGGCAGTGTAATGGTTGACCTCGCTGCTGAGGGCATTGCATGTGTGCATGCCCCAAAAACCATGGATCTTGATTTGCAGACGTATAGTGTTGGAGGAGACTCAGCCATAAACAGGATTTCATCTTTTGTTAGAGAATTAAAAACCACAGGATTGACTCACAACAGGGTAATCGTGCTTGAGGCATTTGGAAGGTATGCCGGTCATAGCGCGTTCCGGGGCGGCATCGGTGGTGATGCTGATTGCATCCTCATCCCGGAAATACCTGTTGATTTTGACATAGTATATGAGCATATGAAGAAGGTATTTACAGCACGGATTGAGAGTAGTGATGTAAAGGCCGGCACATATATACTTGTTGCTGCAGAAGGCATGACAGATGCTAAAGGTGGGCTCATAGTCGATGAGAGTTCCGGCGTGGATGCCTTTGGACATAAGAAACTTGCTGGAGCAGGTAAGTACGTGAGGAAGAGACTTGAGACAATCATGAAGAATGATCCCGAGATAAAAGCATTTATGAAACGTGTCGGGATGTTTGTGTCCGGGGTGTATGAATTGCCCGAGATCAGGGAAGTTACACCGGGACATCTGGTGCGCTCAGGATACTCGTCGTCATATGACGTGAATTTCGGCAAGGAAGCAGGTGCTGCAGCAGTGATACTTCTGACAAAAGGGCTTGCCGGTAATACTGTTGTAAAAGTCATGGGGACAAAGATATTTTATAAGTCCACTGCAGAGGTTATCAAACAAAGGCGTGTTGATTTAAATATCGTTGCCTTTTATGAAAAACTCGGGGTCTGTTTTGGTCGCACGCCTGCTGAATATAAGCCAGAGCTTCTTGAAGAAACCGGGATGATTCAAAGATCACTTTGAAATGAATAGCGGGCCTGCCTGCCGGTAGGCAAGGCCTGCCTCTACCTATCGGTCTACGACTCATAGAGCAGACAGGTGCCGGCAGGCATGGCAGTCAGGCGTATTCTCCGCAGCTCGGAGAGAATTTTGCGAACTCGTACCGACTTCAGTACGAGTTGCATCGACGCATCAACGTGCTGGAGAGAGCTTCACTATAACAATGAAAATAAACTTATAGTTGTATCATCTACTTGACTATTAACTATCCGGAGGTTATATTTTCAGTGTGTCTAAAAAATATACTCCCATATCTCTTAAAAAAATAAAAACACGCAGCCTTAAGAGCAGAAAAAGCAAAGTCAGTCTTGACAGTTTGGGAACACCTTTTCAAAGCGGAAGTTTTAAGGATTTCCTTAAAAGCCTTCCCGATGTGCTCGCGGCAAGGGATTTCAAAGCAGTTGTTAAATCCATTGTAAAAGCTCATAAAAACGATAGGCCGGTAATTCTGGGCATGGGAGCACATCCCATAAAAGTCGGTCTTGCACCGGTTATTATCTCACTCATGGAACATGGGGTAATAAACGCCGTTGCCATGAATGGCGCATGCATTATCCATGATTTTGAGCTCAGCCTCATAGGGCATACTTCAGAGGATGTTGACGTTGAGTTATGCAGTGGTACCTTTGGTATGGCTGAAGAAACAGGAAAAGATCTTAATCGTGCAATTAAAAAAGGGGTGTCAAAAGGAACAGGTATAGGCAGAGCTGTCGGTGATTATATATTAAAGAGCGGGCATCCCTATAAAAAACTGAGCATTTTAGCTCATGCCGCAAGACTTAATATGCCTGCGACAGTGCATGTTGCAGTGGGTACTGATATTATCCATATGCATCCTGAGGCAGACGGCACCTCTATCGGACAGGGAAGCATGAGGGACTTCAGGCTTTTTTCCTCTGTTATTGCTGATTTAAGAGGTGGTGTCTATATAAACCTTGGCTCAGCAGTTATAATGCCCGAGGTTTTCTTAAAGGCTCTCACTGTTGCAAGAAACCTCGGATATAGTGCCAGGAACTTTACAACCGTGAATATGGATTTTATCCAGAATTACCGGTGCCGCGAAAATGTTTTGAGAAGACCTGTTCTTTCAGGAGGCAGGTCATACGCCCTTATCGGTCATCATGAAATAATGCTCCCGCTTTTGGCCGCAGCGGTCATGGAAAGAGTAAGTATAAAATAAAAGAACTTCTTCGCATTTAAATAGAACTAACTATAAACTGAAGACGAATAAAATTTTAAGATAAAAACAAGAAGTAAAAGATGCATAGCGAAAAGATGTTTTTTTGAGAGTTGAGGAAAATTTTTCTCGTTTTGTTTGTATTTTTCTATTTTTGTTTTTGATCTTTAATGTACTTTTAAGTTGCTAAGTGCTTCGATTCGCACGTATGGTGACGTATTTTAAACAAAGTTATCACCACTTCTGCTCATTCAGCACTAAGTCCTGAGCGAAAAAAATTTGTCACCGAATTTATGTGTCGAAGGACTAAGTTTTTTACGGGAGAGCGAACAATAATGATTCCCGTTGTTGATGAAGATATATGTATCGGCTGCGGTAACTGTATGGAGATATGCTCTGCAGTTTTCCAGCTTCAGGACGAGAAGTCTCACGTCATTGATCCCGATGCCTGTGAATTCGTTGGGTGCTGTGAAGCAGCAGCAGAGAATTGCCCTGTAGAGGCGATTACATTAGAGGGAGAATGAATGTGAAATACCCGAGCATAAAGAAATGGCCTGAGTTTGAGAGACCGAGAGAACGTCTTCTCAGATATGGAGCAGGCGAACTCAGTACGGCTCAGCTTCTGGCAATAATTTTAAGGATAGGCGGAAAAAACAAAAACGCACTTGAGCTTGCTCGTGAGCTCCTTATGCGTTTCAAAAGTCTGAATGGAATAGAAGATGCCTCGACAGCTGAATTTGATGGCATAAGAGGTATGGGTGCTGCGAAGATCGCCCAGTTAAAGGCAGCCTTGGAACTGGGCAGGCGGTTTCTTGTCAAAGAGAGTTCGTGTGCTTCAAAGAACCCTTGTTTTAAAAACAGTAAACAAGTATATGATTACTTCATGCCTCAATGCCACGGACTGAAGAAAGAGAGATTTCTCTGTACATTGCTTGATTCAAAAAACAGAATTTTTAACGCAACAGTCGTTTCAGAGGGGACCCTTACTTCTTCTCTCGTCCATCCGAGAGAAGTGTTCAGGTATGCAATAAAAGAGGCTGCTGCTTCTGTTCTCTTTGTTCATAATCACCCAAGCGGTGACCCAAGCCCGAGCAAAGATGATATTGATATAACAAAAAGACTTATGGAAACAGGTAAAATCATAGGGATTACGGTGTTAGATCATGTAATTATCGGCGACGGCAGGTATTTAAGTCTTATGGAAAAAGGTTATCTTCAACATGAGTATAACTTTAAGAAGGGATAAGCTGCGGAGACACTCGAGTAGTTATGAATAAAGATTCGTCGAAAGGAATGACAGGCTTTTGCTGTTCTTCGGAGACAAGTTTTGAAAATAATACAGTTATAAGGAGGAAAGATGGCCAGGATTCAGAGGGCACTTATAAGCGTTTCAGATAAGAGAGATATCATAAAATTTGCGCAGGGACTTAAAAATCTCGGGGTAGAAATAATTTCCACAGGCGGGACAGCACGTACATTAAGGTCTGCTAAACTCAAGGTAAAGGATGTGTCTGAGCACACAAAATTTCCGGAAATGTTGGGAGGAAGGGTTAAGACACTTCACCCGAAGATTCACGGCGGTTTACTCTGGAGGAGAGATGATCCCAAGGATAGGGCAGATGTAGAGGCGAATAACATAGAATCAATAGACCTGGTGGCGGTTAATCTTTATCCCTTTGAGGAAACAGTATCAAAATTAAATGTTGCTTTTGAGGAAGCGACAGAAAAGATTGATATAGGCGGTCCCACAATGCTCCGATCTGCGGCAAAGAATTTTAAAGATGTGGCTGTTATCGTTGATCCTGCTGATTATCCTAAGATACTTGATGAGCTCACCTCACATAACGGCACGGTCAGCTATGATACCAAGTTTTATCTTGCAAAAAAAGTATTTGCCCATACTGCCAGGTACGACGTAATCATTGCCAATTATCTCGAAAGATACAGTAGGTCAGAGGAAGTATTCCCAGTTTATCTTAACCAGAGTTATCTGAAGGTGTTCAACCTGAGGTATGGTGAAAACCCTCACCAGAAGGCTGCCTTATACAGGGAACCGCTTCACCGGGGTTTTTCCCTCGTTGATGCAAAAATCTTGCAGGGAAAAGAAATGTCTTTTAACAATTATCTTGATTCAAGCTCAGCCCTTGACCTCGTAAAAGAATTCGAAGAACCGGCTACAGTTATTGTAAAACATAATAATCCCTGCGGTGTTGCGATAGGTAAAAGCCTTCATGAATCCTATAAAAAGTCATTTGAAACAGATCCTGTATCTGCCTTTGGAGGGGTTATTGCCGTAAACAGGAATGTTGATGTTGATACTGCGAAAGAGATTCTAAAACTTTTTGTTGAGGTCGTTATTGCGCCAGGATTTGAACCTAAAGCACTGAAGCTTTTGAAACAGAAACCGAACATTAGACTGCTTGAAATTGATGTTGCGAAAGACACGGTATCTTTTGATATCAGGAAAATCCAGGGGGGGGTACTTATGCAGGAAAAAGACACGGGGATGGTGGAAGACTTTGAATCCCTGCAGGTGGTAACCAAAAGAAAGCCCATGGATGATGAACTTACTGCCATGGAGTTTGCCTGGAAGGTCTGCAAGCATGTAAAGTCAAATGCTATTGTGTATACCTCAAAAGACCAGGCGCTCGGTATCGGTGTGGGACAAACAAGCAGAGTTGATGCAGCAAAATTAGGTGCAATGAAAGCACTCAAACCACTCGAAAGAGCAGTTGTGGGTTCAGATGCATTCTTTCCTCACAGGGATGGAATAGATTTTATTGCAAAGCTCGGGGTGACAGCAATAATACAGCCAGGGGGTTCAGTGAAAGACAAAGAAGTTATTGCTGCTGCAGATGAGTATAATTTGGCAATGATATTTACCGGAATGAGGCACTTTAAGCATTAACTAAAAAAACGGTAGAGAGCAGACCTGCCTGCTCTATGAGTCGTAGACCGGCAGGCAGGGGGTAGTGAGTAGCGAGAAAAAACAAATCTTTCTACTCTCTATGTGCTACTCGCTACTTTCACCAGGGAGGATAATTGAGGGTTCTCGTAGTCGGAGGTGGCGGGAGGGAGCATGCCCTTGTATGGAAATTGAGTCAAAGTTCGCGGGTTGATAAGATTTTCTGTGCCCCGGGCAACGCGGGTATTTCCGAGACTGCAGAATGTCTGGATATAAACGCAGACGATACAGATGCATTGCTGAATTTTGCTAAGTATGAAGGAATTGACCTTACTGTAGTTGGGCCTGAAGTGCCACTGACAGCAGGGATTGTTGATGCGTTTAAAAAAGAAAACCGCAGGATTTTTGGTCCTGACAAATCAGGTGCACAGCTTGAGGGCAGCAAGGTATTTGCAAAAGACTTCATGCGCACATACGGTATTCCGACTGCTGAATATAAAACATTTACCGCGTATCTGCATGCAGAGGAGTATGTTAGGCTCAAGGGCGCTCCTCTTGTAATCAAAGCAGATGGTCTTGCAGCAGGCAAGGGTGTTATTGTAACGGAGAGTGTTGAAGAAGCAATAGATGCATTAAAACTCATAATGAGAGAAAAGGCATTTGGCTCTGCCGGTGACAGGGTCATAGTAGAACAGTGTCTAAGAGGTGAAGAAGCCTCTTTTATGGTTCTGACAGACGGTAAAACAGTTCTTCCCCTTGTCACGTCCCAGGACCATAAAACTGTCTTTGACAATGATAAGGGTCCCAATACAGGCGGGATGGGAGCATACAGCCCCGCGCCGGTGATCACAAAAGGTCTTGAAAAAGACATAATGAAGAGTATCATACGTCCCCTCATAAAAGGGTTGAAAAAAGAAAAAATACAATATTGGGGAGTTATTTACGCTGGCTTGATGATATGCGGAGGGAAACCGTATGTACTTGAGTTCAACTGCAGATTTGGAGACCCTGAGGCACAGCCTGTTTTAATGAGGCTGAAAAGCGATCTCTTTGATGCGCTGAAAGCGGCTGCTGATGGCAGGCTCAATGACGTAAAACTTTCCTGGAGAAAAGATACATCTGTGTGTGTGGTCCTGGCATCGAAGGGGTATCCTGGTTCTTATGAAAAGGGGAAAACAATCAATGGTCTTGATTCAGTAAAGGGCAGAGATAATCTGATGGTCTTCCATGCAGGGACGGACATGTATAACGGAGGTTTTGTTACATCGGGGGGAAGGGTGCTCGGTGTAACTGCCCTGGGTAAAGATACAAGAGATGCCAAAACAACTGCCTACGAGGCAATAAGAAAGATCCATTTCGAAGGCATGCACTACAGAAAAGATATAGCAGATAAGGCGATAAAAAGATAAAAGAGGGGTCAAGGAGCCCAGGGATCTTTGTCTCAGGCGAATCCGACAAGGCGGAAAAGATTCAAGTGCTGAAATTAATTTTTTTAGAAAGTTTTTTTCACTCGAATCCCCGAATCCTTGAATCCTATAATCCTATGCCACTGACTTTTAATAATTTTGTTTAAATACTCTAGGACGGTAAAAGAGAGGTAATTTTATCATGAAACCAAAGGTTTTGATTGTAATGGGCAGTGATTCTGATTTGCCGATAATGCAGAATGCAGCAAAGACTTTAAAGGAATTTAAAATACCCTATGACATCACTATTGCTTCTGCCCACAGAAGTCCTGAGAGGACGGTCAAGCTTACCAGCGAAGCTGAAAAAAGAGGTATTGAGATAATTATTGCAGGGGCAGGCAGTGCTGCCCACCTCGCCGGTGTAATAGCTGCCCATACGATACTCCCTGTAATCGGAGTTCCTATCGATTCATCCCCTCTCAAAGGAATTGATGCCCTGTTTTCAACTGTTCAGATGCCGCCGGGAATACCGGTAGCTACTATGGCGGTCGGCAAAGCAGGTGCAAAAAACTCTGCTATCCTTGCAGCACAGATTTTAAGTTTGCAAGATGCAAAGCTTGCCACATCCCTGAGAGACTATAAAAAAGATATGGCAGTGGAAGTGCTGAAAAAGGCAAAAAAGATTAAGAAGAAATAAACAGGCTTCCTCAATAGGGATAATTCTCATAGAAGTTCATTTGAAATCTGAATGATGTATTGTCATACTTCCTGTAGCCTGAAAATCCCCACCGGGCTCTTCAGGTAAACCTGAATCGAGTCCTATTGAACAGACCCTCGTTCACCTTCGTTGAGAAAATAAATGTCAGGCTGGTCAGTGACTTCTGCTCTCTGCATAGCATGCCTCAATTCATCGGATTGCATAAACCGGCGGGCATTTTCAAGATTATCCCATTCGAAAAGAAGTACCAGGTTATTTGCGTCATCAGCATTGTGAAATATGTGGTATGTCTTTTCGCCCCCGGCTCTCCGCTTGTCCTTCAATGCGTCGAACTCAGGTTTCCACTTTGTAAAACTTTCGACTTTGTGTCGCACCAGTACATAAGACATGGTATATTACCTCCTCTTGTATACTGTATTATTACTATTGAAATTATAGTTCAAGTTTATCATAACAAAGAAATATGTCAAGAATCATGGGGAAAAAGACAAATTTTATCAGAATTATTTATTATGAGCTATCATGGACTATCCAAGACATAAGCTCCTGACACTCGCTTTTCTTTTTGAAGGAATAGCGCTCATTGCAGCTCTCTTATTGGCACGCTATTTTGAAATTCACCTTTTCCCGTTAACGAAAAATCCTTTACGGGATATTCTGTACGGTACCTTAGGAGCGGTATTCCCTTTTACTCTTTTTGTCTTTGCGGTTTCAAAAAAGGCGGAAAAGGTCCCGTTCATAGGTTCTCTGAGAAAAACAGTTATTACAGAAGTAAAGCCTATTTTTTCAAATGCACGATTTTTTGATTTAGTCATAATTTCACTGCTTGCTGGTTTTGCAGAGGAACTCCTTTTTCGTGGATTTATCCAGGTCAGGTTCGGGATCATTCCTGCGAGTATCCTTTTCGGTCTTATTCACCTCATATCTCCAGCATACATGATTATAACCATGATAATGGGCTTCTACATCGGCATCTTTCTCCATGTGTACGGGAGTCTTCTTGTACCCATCCAGTTGCATTTTATCTATGACCTGGGAGCGCTCGCCTATTTAATATATCGTGTGCCAGTGGAACATCAGTAAACCCCGTGTCTTTTTTTCGCCACTCATAAAATCCATCTGCAACAATAAGACTCCGATGTTTCGTGAAAGCTGATTTAAACGCGGGTTTTTCAGCAACAGTTTCTGCACGTGCGTTGATTATCTTGTATCCAACAGACTGGTCATTTGCTCAGGCAGGGACAAACCCCCATGTGCATTGAATAAGTCTAAGAGACGTATCGTAGATAATGAGGAAGATATTCTGACCCGGAGCTATATTGTAGCTTGGATTGAACTCAGAAGGTGTGAGGTCAATGTTAAACTCTCGAGCAATAGCAGGGAAGATACGTGCCAGAACAAAACGCCCGCCATTTTTCTCTCTTAACTCTTAATGTTATATATTTATTTTTGGCTCATCGTGGAAAAGTATGGGTAAAATCCTACTAAAATGATATCTTTTTTGTTAACCCCCATTTAGAAAAGGTCGGTACGACTCGATTCCGAGGGGGTAAGGGGGGATTTGAAAAAAGTATGTTGCAATATAGTAAAAACCTGAAACTATACTCAAGAGAACTAAGAAAAAACATGACCGATGCAGCGAAATTACTATGGTATAAGATAAGAGGCAGACAACTAATAGGAAATCAATTGCAATTTTGAAAAATCTCCCCTCACCCCTCTTTACCAAAG
>DAOVVO010000087.1 GCA_030637135.1 Nitrospirota bacterium | reverse complement strand
TTCCAAAAGATATAACCGCGATGATGGCAATAATCGGCCGTACTATCCGCTCTTTTATGCCCATAGTAAACTACTGTGCCATTCTCCTGAGTATTTGTTCGAGCGTTTTGATTTGTTCTCCATAGCCGGCCCAATCGCCCTGTCTTTGTAATTGCAGTGCCTTTTCAAACGCCTTGACTGCTTCTCGTGCAAGGTTTTCTGAAGGGATGGGTTGTTGTTCCACAAGCTTCTGTGTTCTTTTAGGTATTTTTGCACCTTTGGCAAACAAACGCTGTAAGGCAGTTTCAAGATTTTCTTCCATAACAACTTCATTTTCATACGCAACAATGACCCTCCGGAGTTCCGGGAGTCCAACCCGATCAGATGCTGCCAGGTATAACGGCTGAACATAGAGAAGGGAATTTTCTATGGGAATTACGAGCAGACTTCCTCTGATTACCTGAGAGCCTATTTGCCCCCACAAGGTAAGTTGCTGGGATATGTATGCATCCTGGTCAATACGTGCATTGATTTGCCTTGGACCAAAAACAAGCCTGTCGCGTGGGAACACATACACAATCAAATCGCCGTAGTTGGGCATGTCACACCGTGCAGCCAGCCAGGCAGCGAGATTATCTCTTTTGGATGGAGTATATGGCAACAGTAAAATATATTCTTCTTTGTCTTCGCCGGGCAGTTTCATTATCGTATTGTAGGGCTGCATGGGTTTATCACTGTAGGAAGGGATTTCCCATAAGTCTTCCTTGTTGTAAAAAACCCGTGGTTCGGTCATGTGGTATGATGCAAACATTTGCGCTTGTACTTCCAGCATACCCTGAGGATAACGGATATGTTTCCTTAAGGCTTGAGGCATCTCCGCGAGCGGCTTGAATAAACCGGGAAATGCACGGGCATAGACTTTTGCAATTATATCCTTAGGGTCACTAATATAAAAGCTGATATCTCCGTTATATGCGTCAATTACCGTTTTAACAGAATTCCTGATGTAGTTAATGTCCCTGTTAACGAACGTTGAGTATGGTAAATATTTCGAGACCGTATAGCAGTCAACAATCCAGTACAGTCTTCCATCATCAGATATAACCATGTAGGGGTCAGAATCATAGATAATAAATGGCGCTATTTTGTTTACCCGTTTCCGTATGTTCCGGTAAAAAAGGATTCGGCTCTCCTGCGTGATATCAGAGGAAAGAAAAATTTTTGAGGTGTTGAATTTAACAGCAAACAGAATGCGTCTTAAAAAAGACGAAAGCTGAATTCCTCCGGTACCTTCGTATTTTGTGTAGACATTGCCTGTCGCGGTAGGGTAACTGAACTCCTGCGTTTTTGTTTTTACAATTACATAGTCATTGGGAAGTTCACCATAATAAATCTCTGGCCTTGTAACCCTGATATCAGCATCAGAGACAGGAGGGATATCCTTAAGAATGAATTCAGGAAGCCCTTCTTTGGTTATCCTGCTCACAGGCCCCATTGCGAGACCATTGCCGTGTGTAAAGACGAGGCGTTCGTTAATCCATGTTTTACTGGGAAGGTCATCATATGAGAGTTCTCGTGGTGATAACATTACCTGCATATATTTACCATTTATTGTATATCTGTCATTGTCTATATCAATGAACTTGTAATAAGTTCTTATCTGCTGAAGCTGGCTGTAGGTTCTCAGCAGGGGGTTGTTATCCCACAGCCTGATATTTTTGATAGTTGCGTCATTGTTTGATATGTCCCGGGCATCAAGGTCATATGAAACATCAAAAGATTTTAATTGTATGCGGTCAAGGTCGTACCCGAACCTTGTGAAATTAATATTATGTTCAATGTATGGTTTTTCGAGCTCGAGCTCGTTGGGGGCGACCTTAAACTTTTGAAGCGCAGGGGCATACACTATAATTCCTCCTATATATATCAGTGCGGTAAGGCCGGCCGGAAAAACTGCCCACTTGAAAGAGCCTTTAAAAAGCGATGACATAAAAACCACACCGGTTATGGCTGTAAAGACCGTGAGGAGTCTCAGGATAAAGAGCCTTGCGTTGATATCTGTATAACCTGCGCCGAATATAACGTCGTGGTCAGAGAATAAAAGCTTATAGGTATCAATATAAAAACCGAAGGCTAGAATGCTAAAGATAAAAAGGCCGAATACGCCGATATGTTTTTTAATGCGATAATCAAGGGATATACTTTTTTCGGTTATCACAATGCCGCCCCGTAAAAAATAATTTACCAGGGTGACTATCAGGGTAATAAAGATAGTTAAGCTGAGAAAACGCCTCAAAGTTTCTATCAGCGGCAGTGTGAAAAAATAAAAACTGATATCACTGCTGAAGATAGGGTCTTTGATGGCCACGTCCAGCCGGTTTTTAAAGAGTAAGATTTCTTCCCATTTTGAAGCCCCGAACATGCCAACAAAAACCGCAAAGAATAAGCCACCTAAAAGAACTATTACCTTTGCAGATTTTTGAAATTGAGGGATTCTGTCCTGATAAATTGTATTTTCAAGAATTGAAATATTTCTTTGGGGAAAATCAATCCTGTTCGCAGCTAATATATTTATCATATAAAAGGCCAGAAATGCCATGCTGAACAAGAGACCGGTGGCAATTTTAGTTGAGAGAATTGTTTTAAATACCGAGAGAAAGTGAGTTTCCTCAAAAAAGAGCCAGTCGATATACAGATTAAATACACCGAGGGTGATTATTACGATGACCACGGCAGCAATAAATATAAATAAAAAAACTCTAGGATTTTTCATCATCTGATTTCCTCTTAAATATATATGGGTAAGATAAACTTATCCGTAGGATAACACATTATACATCTGTGTCAAGCATATCATCATCTTTATAAGCCCTTTTTTTCATTGTAAGTTTTATAAAACCGTATATCGTTAACAAGCCAGCACAGAAAAAAAGAATCTTATATATGTTATTGCTCAGATAACTAGCCCAGGTAAAGCTCTTTCTAAGATGGTCGTGCCATCTCTTTTCAAGCTCCTCAAGCGGGATACCGAGTCCTTTTTGGACTGCTCCCTCCATTTCATCTCCATGCCTTAGATGATTCAGTATTCGCACCAATCCGTCCGGTTCGAACTCTCTTATAATATATTCTACTATACTCTTACTCTCTTCATAAGCCAGTCTGAATGATTTTTCATCAGCTGGAAATTGCCATGTTAACTCTCTGAGGCTGATAAATTTTTTTGATAAGGTTGCTTCTTTCAGCAGTTTTTTACTGTCCTCGCCCATTATTACCTCTGCTATCCCGCCACTCACCCACTGAGAAACACCTTCATTAAACCATTTAGGCAGATTTCCTTTTTTGATATAATGACGAAGCATGAGGTGACACAGTTCATGCTTCAGTGTTATTCCCAGAGAAAAAGGATGGGTGTTTACTTTTGTGCTGTCAAAAACCATAAGATTATTTTGTGGTATGGCTATGGCAACAACATGTCTGCCATGAACAATTCTCTTGAACGTTTCCCCTTCTTTAAGAATCATTACGGTAGGTCTGAAGTCAATTTTCCATCTGAATGTTTCCTCAAGTTCCGCCTTCACGGCAGGATACATTTCTACCACCTCTTGTGCGGTATTTTGTGACGGTTTTTCAAACTCAATGATGATATCTTTGTTCTGAATGATTCTTATTTCTGAAGCGTGCAGGGAGTTAGAAAAAAGCAAGAGGAATAGAAGTGAGGAGCGAAAGATACTCTTGCATGCAGTGTAATTATATACTTCAGACATCTATTTCCAGTCGTACTTTCTCCGCTTCCTTTTATGTATGTATTTTTCTGCAGAAAGTGCTGCAATGCATCCGGATGCCGCAGCAATAATAACCTGTCTTACCTCCACACATGTCACGTCCCCTGCTGCATAAACACCGGGGATGGGTGTCTCTGTCATCCTGTCAGTCGATATGCAGGCTTCTTTACTTATGGGGATAGAAGAATCCAGGAAGTCTACTATTGGTTGACTTCCATAGAGGGATACAAATACACCATCGAGGGGTATTTCCTGTTCCTCTCCTGTCTCTGTATTTTTGATTTTAATCTTTGTCACAACATCCGTCCCCTCAATAGACGTTACCCTGTGACCGGTAAAAGTACGTACTTTCCCCAGGGCAAGTACGGGATGATCAGAAGATACCTTGAGGTTTTTTGATGGGGCTATGATATACACTGTTTTTGCAAATCGTGTTAATATGCCAGCTTCTTTTACCGCTTCCTCAGAGTCACCGATGACACAGACAGTTCGGTCCTTGAAAAATGCAGCATCACATACTGCACAGTAACTGAGACCCTTGCCCAGGAACTCTTTCTCCCCCTGAATATTCGGTTTTCTTCCCATTGACCCTGTTGCGATAATTATGGTTTTCCCCAGATAGGTTTTATCAAAGCTATATATCTCTTTTATCTCACCATCAAGCTTTAAACCCGTAACCTGAGTTTCAACGTATTCTGCACCGAATTTTACAGCCTGGTTACGGAAAATATCCAGAAGCTGTTTGCCGGATAAGGGTTCGTTTAGACCAGGATAGTTTTCTATATGGCTGGTAAAGGCCAATGCCCCGGCTGTAGGAGATTTATCAAGTACAATGGTTTTCAGAGCAGCGCGTGAAGCATATTGTGCTGCGCTCAGTCCTGAAGGCCCTCCTCCGATAATTATCACATCGTATGGCTCTTCTGCCATATCACCTCATGAAAACGATTAATGATTTATTAAGTGTAAAAAAGTACTACCCTATTATATATGAGACCTTTTGAGAAATGTGGTTTATACTGTTATTCATCCATAACACATAGAATGATTAAATATTTGCTTTATAAAATATAGTATGTTTTTTTAAAAGTGATAAAGAAAGCAGTACAAAGCGTAATACGTAAAAAGCAATGAGCTCAGGCAGGGGTATTGTATTAGTTGCAATTGGCACGGTGGATAACACTGTTATTGAGATGCTCAAGCATAATTTAAGCACGGTGTTTAATACACAGGTAACCACTGGTAAAGATATGGCAGTGCCTGGTTATGCGTTCAGTGAAAAAAGGAAGCAGTATTGGTCGACTGCCATCTTACATGTTTTATTGGAACAGAACGCATGTATTCATTATAAAAAGATTCTGGGCATTGTTGACCGTGATTTATATGTCCCTGACTTAAATTTTGTTTTTGGAGAGGCAGGAGGAGACGCAGCACTCATTTCACTCACACGTCTGAGACAGGAATTTCATGGTTTACCGGAAGATAGTCCCCTTTTTCTGAGGAGAACTCTCACCGAAGCAGTTCATGAATTAGGCCATACCTATGGGTTACGGCACTGTAGTGAGCTACAGTGCGTAATGTTTTTCTCAAATACTTTAAGGGACACGGACAGAAAGGGTCCGGAATTCTGTCCACCGTGTAAAAGTGAGTGCTCTAAAAGTATCTGATTTATAGAGAGAAGCACTATAATTGGAAGGATTAAATCTGTCTGATTCGATTAAATGTGCTGAACTCTCACATAGACATGTGTGATGGTGCTAAGAAATTTCTTCTCCTCAATTAATCTGACTATAAGGAAAGTTTCTTCTTGCGTACCCTGAGTTTTGTTTGGATGAAATCCTTGTGGGAGACGTATATAAGGTTAGCAATCTTGCGGACCATATGTTCCTCATGCTTATCAAGGTCTGCATCTGCAAAGGCAACTTCCCACATAT
>DAOVVO010000010.1 GCA_030637135.1 Nitrospirota bacterium | reverse complement strand
GGATATGACGGGGGTAGCGAAGTTACCTGAGGGGGTAGAGATGGTGATGCCGGGAGACAATGTAACGATAACGGTGGAGCTGATATCGCCGATAGCGATGGAGAAGGAGTTGAGGTTTGCAATACGGGAAGGCGGGCGTACAGTAGGTGCGGGTGTTGTGACCGAGGTAGTTGAATAAATGAGTACTAACCTGAATAATGCAGCGTCGATTAGACATCAGAGATTTGCATTCCATTAAAAAATGCGAATGTAAGGAAAAATTATTAATTGATATTCGCTAGCTTCACAGCGAGCTGTGCATTCTATTTAATGTGATACATTATATTAAAGATATCGTTAAGAGTTATTTACAAAAAAAGAAGACAAAAATGCGCTCATGGATTAAAAGAGAACTTTTTCATAACGTCTGTATTAGTATAACTACATTACGTGAATTAAAGAACAAGATAGCTAATTAATGAGAAGGGATACATGAGAGGATGCGTGATATAATACTTTTGCAGTGTACTGCGTGCAAAAATAAAAACTATTCAACAACGAAAAACAAGAAAAATACTACAGACAAACTTAATATAAAAAAATACTGTAGACAGTGCCAGAAACATACGGTTCATAAGGAGACAAAAGCATAAACTATTTTTTAAGACGCACAATGCACGTATTAAACTACGAATTGTGATTTGCAATGTGGAACTTTTAAAGATTAGGCCAGTAGCTCTAACGGCTAGAGCGTCGGACTCCAAATCCGAGGGTTGGGGGTTCGAATCCCTCCTGGCCTGCCATCTTGTTAAAAAATTTAATTGATTATATTGAATGAATGGTGGAGAACTGGTAAATGTTTAAAAAAACAAAGACCTTTTTTAAAGAAGTAAAAGTAGAATTAAAAAAAGTAGTATTTCCTGATCGTGATACCGTTATAGATTCTACAAAGGTCGTCATTTTAACAGTGTTTATTATTTCATTATTTTTGGGATTCGTGGATATCGGGCTTTCAAAGCTTGTGAGTCTTTCATTGAGGTAAGCAAATAATGGCAAAACAGTGGTATGTAGTGCATACATATTCCGGGTTCGAAGAAAAAGTAAAGACATCCATTGAAGAAAACATTCAAAGAAAAGGGTTACAAGATAAAATTGGGCAGATGTTGATTCCTGCGGAAAAAGTTATAGAACTTAGGGCAGGGAAGAAGAGGGAGACAAGTAAAAAATTCTATCCAGGATACATACTGATTGAGATGAACATGGATGAAGAAACATGGCATCTTGTGAGAAGTACACCGAGAGTAACAGGGTTTGTCGGGGGCAGGGCACCTGCCCCGATTCAGGATGAAGAGGTTGAAGTAATCAAACAACAAATTGAGAAAGGACCTGCTCTGCAGGTAAAGACCCAGTTTGATAAAGGTGATAATGTAAGAATAATGGATGGGCCATTTATTAATTTCAACGGGTTTATTGACGAAGTGGATGCTGACCATAGTAAATTGCGCGTTCTGGTAACCATATTTGGCAGACAGACCCCTGTTGAGCTCAATTTTCTACAGGTAGAAAAGGTATAACAATGAAAATGCAAAATTTCAATATCAACATTCAAAATCATGGAAGTCTAAAATTGAGTTTAAAAAAAGAGTAAACCTTTATTTTGTTTTTTTATATTTTAATATTTGACATTCAGGAGAGTTAAATGGCTAAAAAAGATGTTATGGCACAGGTAAAACTCCAGATTTCTGCAGGGAAGGCGAGTCCTGCTCCTCCAATAGGCCCAGCCCTTGGACCACATGGAATTAATATTATGGAATTTTGTAAGGCCTTTAATGCTCAGACCCAGGCAATGGGCGATACCATTATTCCTGCGGTTCTTACAATATATACCGATAGAACATTTTCGTTTATTTTAAAAACTCCTCCTGCTGCAGAACTGCTCAAAAAGGCTGCTGGAATAATTAAGGGCTCGAGCACACCCAATAAGGAAAAAGTGGGTAAAATTTCAATGTCTCAGCTGCAAGAAATTGCAAAAACAAAAATGCCTGATCTTAACGCGCATGATCTTGATAAAGCTGTTGAAACTATCAAGGGGACAGCGAGAAGTATGGGCATTGAAATAGAGGGGGTATAATGGGGAAAAAATATAATGCTGCGATAGAAAAGATAGATACAACAAAACAATTTAAGCTTCAGGAAGCAATTGATGTTGTTAAACAATTTGCTTATACAAAATGTGATGAGTCGGTGGATTTGGCTATAAAACTCGGTGTCGACCCGAGAAAGTCTGATCAGATGGTAAGGGGAACCGTTGTTTTGCCTCACGGTACGGGTAAAAAAGTTCGAATACTCGTGTTCGCTAAAGGTGAAAAAGCAAAAGAAGCCGCAGATGCTGGTGCTGAATATGTAGGGGCTGAGGATATTGTTGAAAAAATAAAAGGTGGATGGCTCGATTTTGATAAAACTATTGCTACTCCAGACCTCATGGGAGTGGTGAGCAGGATTGGGAAGATTCTCGGGCCCAGAGGACTCATGCCTAATCCTAAGACAGGAACCGTAACATTTGATGTTGGCAAAGCTGTTAAGGATATTGCAGCAGGTAAGGTTGACTATAAGACAGAAAAGGCCGGTATTGTTCATGTGCCGATAGGCAAGGTATCTTTTGATAATAAGAAAATATATGAGAATGCCAGAACGGTTTTGGATGCTATTTTAAAGGCTAAACCGTCAGCGAGTAAGGGTAAGTATCTCAGGAAATTGTCTATTTCATCTACTATGGGTGCAGGTATTGTGGTCGATGTTTCTGATATAACATTATAAAGATACATTACGTATAATATAAAAAATTTACAATACTTATATAAATTTAGGGTTTTTTGAAAGAATAAACATCGGTTAGGATACATACAAGGTCAGAGACCGTGGGTGTAATGCTCTGCGCTTTCCGGGGCATCATAATCGAGAAGATAAATTCTCGGCCTGCATAGACCAATAAGAAAGTATAATGAAGAGGGTAAGTGTTTTGAATAACTTTCAACTCATACCTTTACGTAATACTGGTCGTTGAAGTCTCTGATAAAGCCCATTAGATATAATGTTTATCTAAACGGGCTATAAGAAAGGGGTGAGAATAAACTGGATAAGAAACAGAAGGCTAAAGTGATTTCAGAACTTCACGACAAATTCGTAAGAGCTAAGGGTATTATATTCACCGATTACAAAGGACTCACTGTTCAAGAAATGTCAGAGCTTAGAAGACAATTGAGGAATGCTTGCGTAGAGTACAAGGTTGTAAAGAATACACTGGCTAAAAAGGCTTCAGACGGAACCCCTGTGGAGACGACAAAAGACTTCATTACGGGTCCTGTGGGAATTGCTCTAAGTTACGAAGAACCCGTATCTCTTGCAAAAAGGGTGCTTGGATTTGCCAAAAAAAGTGAGAAACTTAAAATTAAGGGGGCGATTATTGAAGGCAAGACGTGTGAACTTGCTGATATAAAGGCTTTATCAGAACTGCCTTCACGTGAAACCCTCCTTTCTGTGCTTATTGGAACGATGCAATCTCCGATGAGCACACTTGCAGCGGCTTTACATGCAACCGTTGTACAATTTGTTTATGCAATGGAGGCATTAAAAAGAAAGCATGAAACAAAAAGCTCATGAGTAATGAGTAGTACAGATTGCTCATTACAGATTATACATTACGAAAAATGAAGGAGAAAAAATGGCAATTACAAAAGAACAAGTTTTTGAGTTTATTGACAAAATGACAGTATTAGAAATATCTCAGTTCGTTAAAGATTTTGAAGAACGGTACGGGGTTAAAGCAGCAGCACCTATGGCTGTGGCTGCAACTGCAGGAGCACCTGCAGAAGTTGCAGCTGCAGAAGAAAAGACCAGTTTTGATGTTGTGTTAACTGCTGTAGGTGACAAGAAAATTCAGGTTATAAAAGTTGTTCGTGAGCTTACCAGTCTTGGGCTCAAGGAGGCAAAAGAACTTGTTGACAGTGCTCCTAAACCGGTAAAAACGGGTGTATCCAAGGAAGAGGCGGAGGCAATCAAAACGAAACTCGAGGAACAGGGAGGAGCAGTAGAAATAAAATAATAACAGGAACACGGAACACAGAGCACAGACTCTATCCCCTTTGTTGCTTTGTGCTCTGAAATTTACATTCTGTGTTCAGGATTATCAAAGGGAGATTTATGACAAAGGCTTTAGTAAGAAAAAACTTTGGAAAGGTGCAGCACATAGTAACAGTGCCTAATCTTATAGAAATTCAAAAACGTTCTTTTGAACATTTTCTCCAAGAAGATGTGCCACAAGCTAAAAGGGAAGACCTGGGTTTACAGGCAGCTTTTAACAGTGTTTTCCCCATAGTTGATTATAACGAGACTTCATCAATTGAGTTTATTGAATATGTACTCAAAGAACCAAAGCATGATGTCAGGGAAAGCCTTCAAAAAGGCATTAATTTTGCAGCGCCTTTAAAGATAAAGGTAAAACTGAATTTATGGGAGAAAA
Organism: Nitrospirota bacterium; assembly: GCA_030637135.1. GTDB lineage: Bacteria > Nitrospirota > Thermodesulfovibrionia > UBA6902 > BMS3Bbin08 > DAOVVO01. Next base: position 13,925 of record DAOVVO010000010.1, on the reverse strand, counting down.
GTGAATCCGGGAAGAAGAGATTAAAAGAGTCAAGGGAGGAAGAGGTCTATATAGGAGAACTCCCTCTTATGACTACTACAGGCACTTTTATCATTAATGGTACGGAAAGGGTTGTTGTAAGCCAGCTGCACCGTTCACCCGGCGTATTTTTTAGTCATGAGAAGGGAAAATCAATCAGTGGAAATGCTCTTTATTCCACAAGGATAATACCCGCCAGGGGATCATGGTTTGATTTTGAATTCGATTCCAAAGATGCCCTTTTTGTAAGAATTGACCGTCGGAAAAAATTGCCTGCCACAATAATTCTAAAAGCACTTGGTTATTCAGAAGAGGAAATACTCAAAATGTTTTACTCAATTGAAGAAGTTACCATAAAGAATGGAACTGGTATCCGTGTGGTAAGTGATGCACTGGTTGGCATGAGGGCATTAAAAAATATAGTTGTTCCAAAAACCAATGAGTTAGTAGTAAAAGAAGGTGCCCGGATAACAAAGGGTGCGCTCAAAAAGATGGAGGGGGCAGGCATCAAGACTATAACTATTTCAAAAGATGAACTCATTGGTAGAGTTACCCTAAAAGATATCATAGACCCTGAAACTGGTGAAGTTATACTCGAAAGTAATGAGGAAATTAACAGCGAGGTTATAGAAAAGATAATAACTTCAAAAGTTCTTACACTTCACCTGCTTGTAATAGATGGGGTCAATTTCCTCCCTGCAATAAGAAATACACTGCTTATTGATAAAGTGAGCACTACTAATGAGGCATTATTAGAAATTTACAGAAAGCTGAGGCCGGGGGAGCCCCCTACGGCAGCTGATGCAAAAGAGCTTTTTAACGGATTGTTTTTTAACCCGAAAAGATATGACCTTTCACCTGTTGGAAGGCTCAAACTTAACACACGGCTTGGTCTTGATGTGCCTCTTGATGTAAGGACTTTAACAGACAAGGATATAGTACACATACTTCGTTATCTTATAAACCTGAAAGTTGGCAAAGGAGAGGTTGACGATATAGACCATCTGGGGAACCGAAGAATCAGATCAGTAGGAGAACTCCTTGAAAATCAATTCAGGATTGGTCTCGTGAGAATGGAAAGGGCAATAAAAGAGAAGATGACCCTCGCAGATATTGAAGACCCTCAGATAATGCCCCATGACCTTATAAATGCAAAACCAGTTATAGCGGTTATAAAGGAATTTTTTGGCTAAAGTCAGTTGAGTCAGTTTATGGATCAGACAAACCCTCTTTCGGAGATTACCCACAAAAGAAGATTAAGCGCTCTCGGGCCGGGCGGATTAACGAGGGAAAGGGCAGGCTTTGAGGTCAGGGATGTGCATCCTACACATTATGGACGTATATGCCCGGTAGAGACTCCTGAGGGACCTAATATAGGTTTAATAACGTCTCTTGCTTCATATGCACGGGTTAATGATTTCGGTTTTATTGAAACACCTTACAGAAAAGTGAAAAAAGGCAAGGTTACAGATGAAGTAGAGTATCTTTCAGCGATTGAAGAGGGAAAGTATGTTATTGCTCAAGCAACTTCACCCATTGATAGTAAAGGATTTCTTTCTGAGGAAACGGTATTTGCGAGATTCGGTGGTGACTTTAAACTGGTTGCTCGGGATGAAGTCCATTACATGGACGTTTCTCCCAAACAGATCGTGAGTATCTCTGCAGCGCTTGTACCGTTTCTTGAAAATGATGATGCAAACAGAGCACTCATGGGTTCTAATATGCAGAGACAGGCTGTTCCTCTGTTGCATACTGAAGGACCTATTGTTGGAACAGGGATGGAGAATGTGGCAGCACGAGATTCCGGTGTTATGGTTATGGCCAAAAGATCAGGGATAGTGAAATCTGTTGACGCTTCAAGAATTGTCATAAAGCATGAAGGAAGCGTGGATATATATAAACTTATTAAGTTCTATCGCTCGAACCAGGGGACGTGTGTTAACCAGAAGCCTCTTGTAAAAGTGGATGAAACAGTAAAAAAGGGACAGGTAATAGCTGATGGCCCAGCTACTGCTCTCGGAGAACTTGCCCTGGGCAAAAATATTCTTGTGGCATTCATGCCATGGGGTGGATATAACTTTGAAGATGCCATAATTATAAGTGAACGTCTCGTAAAACAGGATACGTATACCTCCATACACATTGAGGAATTTGAGATTGAAGCGAGAGAGACCAAACTGGGCCCTGAAGAAATTACGAGAGATATCCCGAATGTTGGAGAAGAGATACTACGCAATCTTGACGAAAGCGGTATCATAAGAACCGGAGCTGAGGTGAAACCAGGGGATGTACTTGTGGGCAAGGTTACACCAAAGGGAGAAACCCAGCTCACACCTGAAGAGAAATTGCTCAGGGCAATATTCGGAGAAAAAGCAGAAGAGGTGCGAGAAAACTGTCTTTATGTGCCTCCCGGAATAGAAGGTACGGTCATTGACACAAAGATTCTCTGCAGGAAAGGCGTTGAAAAAGATGAGAGAACCAAAAGCATTGAAAAAGAAGATATACTGAGTATAAAACAAGATTTTGAAGAAGAAGAGAAAATTATAGAAGAAAATAAGCATCAGAAAATAAGAAAGCTTCTATTAGGACTAAGGGTATCAGAAGATGTTAAAGTTGCGGGAAGCAGAAATGTCCTGTGTAAAAAAAGGGAAAAACTTATCGAAGAACACCTTAAAAGCATTCCTGATAAAGATCTTCGTAAAATAAAAATTGCAGATTCAGGAGAGAGAGAAAAATTGAAACTTATAGAAAAAGAGTCGGAAAATTATCTTGGTGAGCTTAAGAGCAAATATGATGCGAAGATAGCAAGAATAAAAAAAGGGGATGAGCTTTCGCCGGGTGTTTTAAAAGTGGTAAAAGTTTATATCTCCATGAAAAGGAAGATCCAGGTTGGAGATAAGGTGGCAGGGAGGCACGGCAATAAAGGCGTCATTGCTACCATAGTACCTGAAGAAGATATGCCTTATATGCATGATGGTACCCATGTTGACGTAATTCTTAATCCTCTCGGGGTTCCTTCCCGTATGAATGTTGGTCAGGTGCTTGAAGTCCATCTAGGATGGGCAGCAAAGACCCTGGGTTTGCACATAGCGACTCCTGTATTTGAAGGTGCGGGTGAACAGGACATAAGGGAACTACTCAAAGAAGCCAGGTTACCAACCAGCGGGCAGATTGTACTTTATGATGGCAAAACCGGTGAGCCTTTTCAAAGACTGGCTACTATTGGGCATATGTACATGATGAAACTTCACCACCTTGTAGAAGATAAAATACATGCACGGTCTATCGGTCCTTACTCACTTGTTACTCAGCAACCGCTGGGTGGAAAGGCGCAATTTGGAGGACAGAGACTGGGTGAAATGGAAGTCTGGGCGCTTGAAGCATACGGTGCCGCATATACGCTACAGGAGTTTCTTACCGTTAAAAGTGATGATGTTATAGGCAGGGCACGGATGTATGAAGCAATTGTTAAAGGAGATGTAAATCTCGAATCCGGTGTCCCCGAATCTTTTAATGTTTTGATAAAAGAGCTTCAAAGTCTTGGCCTTGATGTTGAATTATTGGAAGAAAAAATTACAACAAAATCTAATAAACGCAAGTTGACTACCTAAAAGAAAGGGGTAAATTTAGTGGAAGATATTTACTCAATTTTTGAGAAACCAAAAGATCCAACCGAGTTTGAATCGTTAAGAATAAGGCTTGCCTCCCCGGAAAAAATACGGGCGTGGTCTTATGGGGAAGTGAAAAAGCCCGAAACCATAAATTATAGAACGTTCAAGCCTGAAAGAGATGGGCTTTTCTGTGCAAAGATTTTTGGTCCTGTGAAAGATTGGGAATGTATATGCGGTAAGTATAAAAGGATGAAACATCGTGGCATCGTATGTGACAAGTGTGGGGTTGAAGTAATACAGTCCAAAGTAAGGCGTGAAAGGCTTGGACATATAGAGCTTGCAACACCTGTTGCGCATATATGGTTTTTGAAAGGTATTCCGTCGCGTATAGGAACACTGCTTGATATGACAATGCGGCAGTTGGAACGGGTACTTTATTTTGAAAGTTACATTGTTGTTGATTCCGGTAGCACATCTTTAAAGAAGAAAGACCTGCTCAATGAAGAAGAGTATAGAAAATTGGTTCAGGAACACGGTGATAAATTTAAGGCGGGTATTGGTGCTGAGGCAATAAGAGAGCTTCTGAGGGACATTGACCTTGATAGTCTTACGAAGAGCTTAAGGGCTAAAATCCATGCTTCTTCGTCGCTTGGGGTAAAAAGGAAACTTACGAAGAGATTGAGGGTGGTAGAGGCGTTTAGAAAATCAGGCAATAAACCCGAGTGGATGATTATGGACGTAATTCCTGTTCTTCCGCCTGATCTTCGACCATTAGTGCCTTTGGAAGGTGGAAGGTTTGCTACGTCTGATCTTAATGACCTCTACAGGAGAGTTATTAATAGAGACAACAGGCTGAAAAGACTCATGGAGTTAAAAGCTCCAAGTGTTATTATTCGTAATGAAAAGAGAATGCTGCAGGAATCAGTAGATGCGTTGTTCGATAATGGCCGGAGGAGCAGAGTCCTCAAGGCAACGACTAAAAGACCGCTTAAATCATTAAGTGATATGATAAAGGGCAAGCAGGGGCGTTTCAGGCAAAACCTTTTAGGAAAGAGAGTTGATTACTCTGGCCGCTCCGTTATCGTTGTGGGTCCTGAACTTAAGCTCCATCAGTGTGGTCTTCCAAAAACAATGGCGCTTGAGCTGTTCAAACCGTTTGTTTTCAGTATGCTTGAGGAAAAAGGTTTTGTAACTACAATAAAGGCTGCAAAGAGGATGGTAGAGCAAGGAGCAGCCGAAGTTTGGGACTGTCTGGATGAAGTCATACAAGAACATCCTGTTCTTTTAAACAGGGCACCTACACTTCACCGTTTAGGCATTCAGGCTTTTGACCCTGTGCTCGTGGAAGGGAAGGCCATAAGGCTTCATCCCCTCGTCTGTACTGCTTTTAATGCGGACTTTGATGGTGACCAGATGGCAGTTCATGTTCCTCTTTCCCTTGAAGCGCAGCTTGAGGCACGGGTATTGATGATGTCTATCGGGAACATTCTTTCTCCTGCTAGCGGTAAGCCTATTACTATTCCTACGCAGGATATGGTATTAGGCATTTACTATTTGACAAAAGAGAAAAGCGGAGTAAAAGGAGAGGGAAAAATATTTTCTTCTCCTGAAGAAGTTAGAATTGCATATGATGCTCGAGAAGCGGACGAACACGCCCGCATAAAAGTAAGAATCAATGGCGATTTTGTAGATTCAACAGTGGGAAGGATAATTTTCAGTGAAGTTGTTCCGGAGGACGTTCCTTTTTCAATGATTAACAAAGAAATGACAAAAAAAGAAGTAGGGAAACTTGTTGAATTTTGCTATAAAACAGCAGGGAGAAAAGCAACGGTAATATTTCTAGACAACATTGAAAAAATAGGTTTTAAATATGCAACACTTTCAGGGACATCTATCTGTATAGATGATATGCATATACCAAAACGAAAAGCAGCCTTTATAAAAAAGGCAGAACAGCAAGCGATAGAGGTACAAAAACAGTATGGAGAAGGCCTTATTACAAATGGAGAGAGATATAACAAGGTTATAGATATATGGGCGCAGGTTACCGAAAAGATTGCGGATGAAATGATGATGGAATTAGGGGCAGAGGGAATAAAAAACGTTGAGAAGGTTTCTCAAGAAGAGCTGGAGGAACGCCGTTCTTTCAATAGCGTATTTATGATGGCACATTCTGGTGCACGAGGTTCTACAGCGCAGATAAGACAGCTTGCTGGAATGAGGGGACTTATGGCAAAACCTTCTGGAGAAATTATTGAAACCCCGATAACAGCTAATTTCAGAGAAGGTCTAACGCCGCTTCATTACTTCATATCGACACACGGGGCGAGAAAGGGTCTGGCAGATACAGCATTAAAGACAGCCAATTCCGGTTATCTTACAAGGAGGCTTGTTGATGTCACACAGGACCTGATCATAATAACAGACGACTGCCAAACTGCAGACGGTATTTATATATCCAACCTTATTGAAGGTGGTGAAATAATAGAACCTCTCGAGGAAAGAATATTCGGCAGAGTTGCTGCTGAGGATATAAAAGATCCTATAACTAAAGAAGTCATACTGAAGAAAAACAAGGGGATAGATGATACGTTAACTCAGAAGATTATTGAGGCTGGTATAGACAGAGTAAAAATACGTTCAGTTCTAACATGTAACTCCCGACGTGGTGTATGCAAAAAATGCTATGGGATAGACCTCGGTAGAGGAGAGCCGGTGGAAATAGGAGATGCTGTTGGAATAATTGCAGCACAGTCTATTGGAGAACCCGGAACCCAGCTTACCATGAGAACCTTTCACATAGGTGGTACGGCAACCAAATTGATAGAACAGACCATACTAGAGGCAAAACATAACGGCAGCATAAAATTTATCAACCTTACAACGGTAAAAAATAGAGAAGGTTTTCTTATTGTAATGAATCGCAACGGCAGCATTGCCATAGTTGATGCAAAAGGCAGAGAAAAAGAAAAATATTCTGTTGTTTACGGAGCTAAACTTCAAGTTGTGGACGGCCAGAAAGTGGAAGTGGGTCAGAAACTTATTGAATGGGATCCTTATTCAACGCCGATTATTACGGAATTGGGAGGAAAGATCGCGCTTGGCGACATAATTGAAGGTATTACAGTCAAAGAAGAAGTTGATGAAGTTACAGGGCTTGCTCATAAGGTTATCATTGAATACCCGGCTAACATGAGGCCTCGAATTTCTATAAAGGATGAACACGGCAAGGCTACCTTGAAGAACCCCGGAACAAATACTCCCGCGAGATATCTTCTCCCTTCAGGAGCACACGTGCTTGTAGATAAAGGTTCTATAGTTAAACCCGCTGATATAATTGCAAAGATTCCGAGGGAGACCATAAAAACAAAAGATATTACAGGTGGATTGCCGAGAGTTGCAGAACTATTCGAGGCTCGAAAACCAAAGGAGCAGGCTATTGTAAGCGAGATAGACGGTGAAGTTGAATTTCGAGGATTCTATAAAGGGATGAGGGTCGTTGTGGTTAAGGGTGGATCTGATACAAGGGAATACAATATTCCAAAAGGCAAATATGTCAGTGTCCATGAAGGTGACTGGGTAAAAGCTGGAGAGCCTCTTATGGATGGTGCTGTGAATCCTCACAGTATCCTTGAAATATTAGGACCAAAAGAGTTACAGCGATACCTTGTTGATGAAGTGCAGAAGGTTTACCGCCTTCAGGGAGTCTCAATAAATGATAAACATATTGAAACCATTGTTAGACAGATGATGAAAAAAGTGAAAATCGAGGACGCCGGGGATACAAATTTCCTTATTGGAGAGCAGGTAGATAAAATATTATTTGAAGATGAGAACAAAAAAGTAATAAAACAAAAAGGCAAACCAGCACAGGGGAAACCGCTGCTTTTAGGTATTACCAGGGCATCCCTTACAACGGAAAGTTTTATCTCTGCTGCTTCTTTTCAGGAAACTACAAGGGTTCTCACCGAGGCAGCCATTAACGGTGCCGTAGATGAACTGAGGGGGCTCAAAGAAAATGTAATCATGGGCAGGCTTATACCGGCAGGAACAGGTATGAGTGAATACCGTGATACGTATGTAGAAATGGTGGGGGAATAAGAAAATCAACCCATTCGACTGTCCCCGACCTAACCCTTCAACTTCGCTCAGGGCAAGCAGTCGGGGTTTGCTCAGGGTTGATACTGAGCGGCACCTGTATTATCCTTGTCTTAAAGGGCAGGGTTTGTGTGCCGCCGAACGTATCAAAGATTAAAATGTAACTTTGAGGAAGAAAATGTGTTATCTGAAATGTTTGAAATAAAAAACCTCAATTTTGATCTTTGGTATTTGATTTTTTGATTTTTCTTAATGAGGTTTATTGCGGATTCAATGCTGGGTCGTCTCGCTCGATGGTTGAGACTTCTCGGCTATGATACACTTTATTTCCCGCACATAGAAGACAGGGTCATCTTAAGAATTGCCCGTGAAGACAAAAGAACGCTCCTTACCAGAGATACTCGTCTTGTAAAAGTGAGAGGGCTTCAACATTTTTTACTCTTAGAGGAAAACAATCCTTTTAAACAACTCAAAAATGTTGTCGAAACATTCAAATTAAGAATATGTAATAAGGATAGCGAAGGGGGCACTGTAATCCTCAGTCGATGTATTATCTGCAATGCTTTGTTGCATACTGTCAAAAGGGATGGCGTAAAAAATGCTGTTCCTGAGTACGTGTATCAAACATCCGATATTTTTAAAAAGTGCACAAAATGCGGCAAGATTTATTGGAAAGGAACCCATCCTGATAAATTCAGAAGGAAATTATCAGAAATTTTTCACAACTAATCTAGTAATGCATCATTTTAGGGTGAGTATTGCACTGCAGGGGAAAATGGTGGGCAGTCGCAGAATCGAACTGCGGACACGAGGATTTTCAGTCCTCTGCTCTACCGACTGAGCTAACTGCCCTTAAAATAAAAACTATACCCCATCCCTTTTTTTAAAGTCAAGATTTTTGTACTATTTATACATTATTGATTAAAAACAATAACATCATAGAAAAAAATAACAACATAAGTTATCTTAACTCTCAGGTAGTAAACCCCGTTAGAGATTTTACAATCTCTAACGGTATGCGCCGACGATGGCTTTAAACCACCGTAGGCTTTGAAAGGTAATCACTACACCACCGATTTTCCCGTTGGAGATAAATTTATAACGGGATGAACCTTCTCTAACGGGGCAAATGAAATGAAAAAGCTTTGAATTCTGATGAACAAAGCTCATCCCACAGAGTTCGGAACTAATTGCCACGTATTTTTATATATAAAAAACTCTTGTGAGTCTTAAGAATCATTTAGGGATCGAGGTTCACTACTATAATACTATAATGTAGTCATAAAACATTATCGAGCTCGTGGGGTTTGTCTGCCTTAACAGTTTCGCAGATTCGAAATATCTGGAATCTAATCATTATAAATTTGGGTTTTGAACTTAGTCGTTCGACACATAAATTCGGTGACAAATTTTTTTCGCTCAGGACTTAGTGCTGACTTCGGCGAGCTCAGTCGAGTCGAGTAAGCAGAAGTGGTGATAACTTTGTTTAAAATACGTTAACATACTTGCGAATCGAAGCACTTGGATATTTGACATTTTTCTTTTAATTCTATATTTTTCTATGATTAGTTATAGTATCGGTAATGATAAATATGGTAAGGAAAAAAGACATAATTCTCAGCGTTATTTCAGGGGCATTGCTCGTTCTTATATTTCCGCCGTTTGACTTCTTCCCTCTTGCATGGGTAGCTCTTATCCCTCTTCTCATAGTTCTGGTAGACAAAAGACTTACAACAAGTTTTTTTCTCGGGACGCTCGCTGGCTTTTTATATTTTATCGGTACAATCTATTGGGTCTATAATTCAATGTATTTTTATGGAAGAATTCCTGCAGTTTTCAGTGTATTCATATTAATGGCTCTCTGTCTGTATCTTGGACTTTATGTAGGCATATTTTCAGTGCTTTTCAATTATTTAACAAGATATTCCCGTTTCCCTTCTCTCTTTATTGTTCCGGTTTTATGGGTTACACTGGAATTTTTGCGTACGTATGCCTTTACAGGTTTTCCCTGGTCTGTCATAGGGTATTCCCAGTATAAATTTTTAACACTCATACAGATTTCTGATATTACTGGAGTGTACGGCGTTTCTTTTTTTGTTGCTGCTCTGAATGGAGCATTTTTTGATGTTCTGTACTGGAATAAAAAGTTTAGCAGGATGCCGCTTTTTGAACGTTGGCCAATGACTGTTGGATTATCGCTCTTTGGATTAATCTTGGTGGTATCCTTAGCATACGGTATGTGGAGGCTGGGAACAGATGAGCACGGGCAGAAGATGCGGGTAAGTGTAATTCAGGGAAATATTGAGCAGGACAAAAAATGGGATAGTAATTACCAGAGAAACATATTAGAAACGTACAAGAATCTCACAGTAACAGCTTCTAAGTTTTCTCCTGACCTCATTATATGGCCTGAAACCGCGTTGCCTTTCAGTTTTGGCAGTGATGAACTTCTAACAAATGAGGTTAAAGAGTTTCAGAAGGCAACAGGTATACATCTGCTATCTGGAAGTGTACTTGTAAAAGACAGTAAAGACAATAAAAATATACTTTCGAATAGTGCAGTGCTCTTATCACCTGGTGGAGAGGTTCAATCAATATATGACAAAATACACCTGGTCCCTTACGGTGAGTATGTCCCTCTCAGGAAATTTTCACCCTTTATAGAAAAGTTGGTTATTGGAATCGGTGATTTTACAACCGGACAAGAGTATACTGTTATGCACATGTTGCCAGCCAAAATCAGTACCCTCATTTGCTATGAAATCATTTTTCCCGGTTTGGTTAGAAAGTTTACAGAAAAAGGTGCTAACCTTATTGTTTCACTTACAAATGATGCATGGTTTGGCCGTTCATCGGCGCCTTATCAGCATTTTTCCATGTCAGTATTGAGGGCAGTTGAAAACAGGGTGCCTGTGGTAAGGTCAGCGAATACAGGAATTTCAGGGTTCATAGACGCCAAAGGGAATATAAAACGAAAGAGTAAAATTTTTGTTCAGGATGTATTAACAGAAGAAATCAGACTTGGCTCATTTGAAAAAAGCTTCTATGCGAAATATGGAGACCTTTTCATTTTTTTATGTATAATTAGCTGTGTGCTGTTAATTGCAAATAACATTTATCCCAAGAGGGGAACTACGCTCTAGAACTTTCATATACAACTCACTGCGTGTATTTTGTTTCCATAAAAAAGCAGAAATTAGATAGATAAAAATAGTTATAATAAATAAAACAGGAGGCAATAACGATGATTACCTATGATGGGTTAAAAGATAAATTGAAAGAGATTAACACCAGGATTGACGCCCTCAGGGGGTATCTTTGATATCCTGTCTCTGTCAGTACGCCTCAAAGCTTTGGAAAAAAAAATATTAGACAAAGACTTATGGGAATCTCCCATAAAGGCACAGGAATTACTTAAAGAAAAATCCAGCATTGAAAACACTGTTCAAACTTTTGCTTCTATCGAAAAGCAACTTGAGGATATTAACATACTGGTTGAACTTTCAGAAGAAGATGAGGGAGAGGTTTTTTTAGATGATGCACAAAAAGGTGTGGAGAAACTCTTATCGCATCTGGCTGATATAGAATTAAAGAGCATCCTTTCACTTGAAGAAGACAAAAACAATGCAATCATGACAATACATCCAGGCGCAGGGGGCACAGAAAGCCAGGACTGGGCCCAGATGTTGATGAGAATGTATACAAGATGGGCAGAACGAAATAGCTTTAAGGTAGAAATCGTAGAACTGCTGCCGGGGGAAGAGGCAGGGATAAAAAGTGCTACGTTAACCATTACAGGACAATACGCCTATGGTTATCTTAAGGGAGAGGCCGGTGTTCATCGGCTGGTAAGAATTTCACCGTTCGATGCTAATAAAAGACGCCATACGTCTTTTGCAGCTATTCTTGTTTATCCTGAAATCAGTGAAGATATCCAGGTGGAATTGGAAGAAGATGATTTGAAGATAGATACATTCAGGGCATCCGGGGCAGGGGGACAGCATGTTAACAAAACATCCTCTGCAGTGAGAATCACACATTTGCCCACAGGGCTTGTAGTAAGCTGTCAGAATGAACGCTCTCAGCATAAAAATAAGGCTGTTGCTTTGAAGGTACTCAGAGCCCGTCTTTACGGGATAAAGAAAAAAGAACAGGATGAAAAGTTGGAGGAGTTTATTGGCGAAAAAAAAGACATAGCATGGGGAAGCCAGATACGGTCATATACTTTACAACCTTATCAGCTTATAAAAGACCACAGGACAAACATAGAGATAGGGAATGTAAATGCCGTATTGGATGGAGATATAGATGATTTCATTAAAGGGTATCTTTTGATGAAAAAGGAAAAAGGCAAGACGTAATATTTATTACTATGTGAATGCGCACCCCGAACTCTCAGTTCTTCTTTTGCATACCCGAAAGAAGAACTGAGAAAATGAAGGATCTGCTGACTTTCAACCAGTGAAACAAAGCAGTTTCGATTTAATAAATGTCTATTTGCCTCTTATTTGAAAAACTTGGGTATTGCGTTTAAAGAGGGCTTAGAGTCGCTTTGACCTTGACTCCCGAAAAGGGACGTTATCCCCGAACAGGGGCGTTGCCCCACCGGGACTTTACGCCCATCGGGATTTTACGTCCTTGACCCCTCTACTCTACGAGTCGTAGACTTGAACACGTTTTTTAAATGGATAGCGAGCGTATTCCCCGTGGTCTTGCCACGGGGTCAAGCGAGCGAATATAACAAACATTTTTCCTTACATTAGATTCCCTGTGGTCTTGCCACAGGGAAGATCAATTATGGACATCTTCGAACTTATAAAAACACGCCGAAGCATAAGGAAGTTCACAGATGAACCTGTATCTGATGAGACGATTAACAGGATAATAGAGGCTGGAATCTGGGCGCCTTCAGGGAGAAACAATCAGCCGTGGAAGTTTGCTGTTATAAAAGATAAGGAGCTCAAATCCAAAATTTCAGGACTTACCCATTATTCAAAAATAATTTTACATGCACATGCCCTGATTGCTGTGTTCCTGGATAAGTCTGTGAGTTATGACAGGACAAAGGATGTTCTGGCAATTGGTGCGTGTATCCAGAATATGCTTATATTTATCTATTCAAACGGGCTCGGTGCCGTTTGGCTCGGTGAAATTCTAAAGAATAAAGATAAAGTTTTAGAGCTGGTCGAGGGTCCCGAAGAACTTGAACTCATGGCCGTAATAGCGCTTGGACATCCTGCTGAAAAAGGCGGCAAAGGAAGCAGGAAGGGATTTGATAAAACGGTTTTTTTCAGAAAGTAAAAAAAATCTGAAATTACTAAGACTCGTTCTAATACATAAAGGCTGATAAATTTTAATGTTAACAATTACACCTACTTATCAATAATTTTTAATGATTGGAAAATTGAGGATTACTGGTTGAAATAAATAAAAAAGGGCCTGGAATTACCAAGCCCGCATCTCTACTACTCACCTGCACCCCTAGGTCCCGCCTTGACCTTTAACAAAATTGAATTTTTTGAAACAACTCATTTTGCAATGCAATAATTGTTTCCTTGCTTTTACCGACTCACGGGAATGGTCAATACTGGTGCGGCCCTCTGGTCCGCTGCAGCGGCAATGCTGACGGACCAGAGCGCTCGAACTGTTTTGTAGAACAACTTTGTATGCATATCGGTGTCATCGACATAGAACCAGTATCCACGGTACTTTACAGTCAATGCCGCCTGTTTTGGCTTATCCTTTGACGCATGAATCTGAATGTCTTTCCCTGCCAAACCAGGGGTCGGATAATTAATTGCTAGCCCGGCGCTCGCATGCTCCTGCGGAACCTCTATTGCTGCTCCCAGAATCCGCAACAGGTCGAGTGTCGACCGCGTTAATATTGCTATACCATCCAATTCCCTTCTTTTGACCGTTAAGTAGACAGGAAGGACGATATCTTTCGATTCGTCCCTCGGCATTGGAAGTCCGAGCAAAGAGAGATACTCGCGTACCTTTTCAGAGTAGGCAGGAGCATAATTGCTGATCAGGATAACGAAGGGGACCTCTTTTCTCGGATCAGCCAGTAAGTCATGAACATCCGCTTTCTCTAATTCCATATAAAGTTCAACAAAGCGTTGGAATCGAGGATCAGGCTCAGCAGACGGCGCATCAAGAAAGTCGGGATTTCGCATGTCGTTGATTCTGCTCACGAGC
>DAOVVO010000005.1 GCA_030637135.1 Nitrospirota bacterium | reverse complement strand
GGATATGACGGGGGTAGCGAAGTTACCTGAGGGGGTAGAGATGGTGATGCCGGGAGACAATGTAACGATAACGGTGGAGCTGATATCGCCGATAGCGATGGAGAAGGAGTTGAGGTTTGCAATACGGGAAGGCGGGCGTACCGTAGGTGCGGGTGTTGTGACCGAGGTAGTTGAATGAGGAGAACGTAAACATCGAGAAATAAAAATGAGAACGTAAAAAATGAACGAGAAAATCAGGATTAATTTAAGAGCATACGATCACAGATTGCTTGACCAGTCCGTAAAGGAGATTGTGGAAACAGCAAAGCGGACAGGTGCACGTATATCAGGGCCTATTCCTTTGCCGACAAAAATACATAAAATTACCGTGTTACGGTCTCCTCATGTGGATAAAAAGTCCAGGGAACAGTTCGAAATAAGAACACATAAGAGGATAGTGGACATACTGGAGCCGACACCTCAGACTGTTGATGCGCTTATGAAACTTGACCTTGCTGCAGGTGTTGACGTGGAGATAAAGCTGTGAAAGGAATTTTAGGTAAAAAGTTGGGAATGACACAGATTTTTTCAGAGGATGGCAGACTTATACCTGTTACGATTCTTGAAGCCGGGCCTTGCAGAGTCATTCAATCAAAAACAGTCGAAAAGGATGGCTATGTCGCTTTTCAACTTGGATTTGAGGAACTCAGGAAAGAGAAGAATGTGTCAAAGGGACGTTTGGGACATTTTAAAAAAACATCCCAGAAGCCGTATCGTATTTTAAAGGAAGTACAGCTGGATGGGCTTGAAATACAAGCAGGAGGTGATGTAACTGTTGAAATCTTTAATAAAGGGGACCGCATATCTGTTACTGGTATATCAAAAGGAAAAGGTTTTCAAGGTGTTATGAAAAGGCATAATTATAAAGGCGGGCCCGGATCTCACGGTTCTATGTTCAATAGGGCCCCTGGTTCTATTGGGCAGAGTTCTTTTCCCTCAAGGGTTTGGAAGAATAAAGGCTTACCCGGACACATGGGAAACGAAAAAGTCACTACAAAAAATATCGAAATCATAGATATCAAAAAAGAACAGAATCTTCTTGTTGTAAAAGGTTCTGTGCCAGGTGCAAATAAGAGCTATTTAATAATAAGGAAAAATGACTGATGTTTCAGGTTGATATCATAAGTATGGAAAATAAACCCGTAGGTAAAGTCGAGTTACCGAACGATATATTTGGTGTTGCAGTAAAAAAGGGAATCCTGCATGAAGTTGTTCGTAATTATCTCGCTAACCAAAGGCAGGGTACTGCTGTTACAAAAACAAGAGGAAAAGTGAGCGGCGGGGGACGCAAACCATACAGACAGAAAGGCACTGGCAGAGCGAGGGCCGGGAGTAATAGATCCCCGTTGTGGAAAGGCGGAGGAACGGTTTTTGGTCCTGTGAAGCGAGATTATTCTTACAAGCTGCCAAAGAAAGTAAAATGGACAGCACTTGGAGCAGCCCTTTCTTCTAAATTTTCTGATGGAGAAATCCTTGTTGTAAAGGACTTTTCATTAGAAAAGCCCAAGACGAGAGAATTAGTAACGCTCCTGAAAGGGCTTGGGCTTAAAAACGTGCTCATTATATTACCAGCGGAAGACGAAACCATTAAACGTGCAGCACGGAATGTCCCCAATGTGAAGATTGGAGTTGTTGGCAAATTAAACGTTTATGAGATCCTTTTTCATGAAAAACTCCTTTTCACACAAAAAGCAGTGGAGAAAATGAAAGAGGTGTATCTGTAATGCAGGATTTATACGGTGTCATATTATCCCCTCTCTTTACCGAGAAGGGAGCAAAGTTAAAAGAGACGGAAAATAAGCTACTTTTGAAGGTTTCAAAAAATGCCAATAAGATAGAGATAAAGAAAGCAGTTGAGAAAATTTTCAAAGTAAAAGTAGATAACGTGAGAACCATACACTGCAAGGGCAAAAAAAAGAAACTCGGAAGGTTTGAGGGCATAAGGCCTGACTGGAAAAAAGCTATAGTTACCCTGAAAAAGGGAGAGAAATTAGATTTTATTGAAGGTGTATAGATGGCTATAAAGAAATATAAACCAAGTTCTCCGGGATCTCGTTTCAAGAGCGGTTATGATTTTTCGGAGATAACAAAAACAGAGCCTTTTAAACCACTTTTGAGGCCGCTCAAGAAAAGCGGCGGAAGAAACAACTCAGGACGCATAACGGCATGGCGGAAAGGCGGTGGTCATAAAAGGGCATACAGGATTATTGATTTTAAGCGCGATAAGTTAGGTATACCAGCGATCGTTGAATCTATAGAATATGACCCTAATAGAACCGCACGGATAGCCCTGCTCAAGTATAGAGACGGTGAAAGGAGATACATACTCGCTCCTGCGGGGGCAACCGTTGGTGATGCTCTTATTTCTGGACCCGATGCAGAGATAAAGAACGGGAATACACTTCCGGTTATGAACATTCCTGTTGGCACAATAATTCATAATGTTGAAATTTGGCCAGGGCAGGGAGGGAGGCTTGCAAGGAGTGCAGGTAGCTCTGCCCGACTTGTTGCAAAAGAAGATAAATTCTCTCAGGTAAAACTTATGTCAGGCGATGTCAGGTTTATTCTGTCTGGATGTATGGCTACAATTGGAGAGGTTGGGAATGCTGAAAGGGAAAATATTTCTCTCGGTAAAGCAGGAAGGAACAGATGGCGTGGCAGAAGACCGAATGTGAGAGGGGTCGCTATGAACCCTGTGGATCATCCTCTTGGTGGCGGTGAAGGAAAAAGTTCAGGTGGAAGGCCACCTGTTTCTCCTTGGGGCAGGCCTGAGGGGGTAAAGACGAGGAGGAACAAAAAAACTGACAGGTATGTTGTAAGGAGAAAAAAATAAAAAATGCAATATAAAAAAATTAAAAATAAAAACTTTGGAATAAAAATTCTCACTACCATTAATCCCGTGATATTTCATTTTCTTGTGGTATCTTTAAATGTCAGAGGAGGGCACTGTGCCTAGATCTCTCAAGAAAGGGCCATATGTAGACCCCAAACTTGCTAAACGGGTTCAGATAATGGATGAAACAGGAGATAAAAGGGTTCTCAAAACGTGGTCAAGGAGATCTACAATAGTGCCTGAATTTATTGGTCATACATTTGCAGTGCATAACGGTATGAAATTTATTCCTGTTTACATAACTGAAAATATGGTGGGGCATAAGCTCGGAGAATTTTCACCAACAAGGGTTTTCAGGGCACATTCAAGGACTAAGAAAGCTGAGGCAGGACCTCCCAAGAGGCCTAAATAACATGCGGGCAATAAAAGATTATTGTTTCTATTTCCGGAGTATTTCATTATGACAACACAATCAATGTTGAGATATGCACGGGTTTCGCCTACAAAAGTCAGAAGAGTTGCCAATTTGATCAAGGGGCAAAAGGCCGGGGATGCACTTGTAACGTTGAATTTTCTCCCTCACCGATCAGCATTGATAGTGGCAAAAATTCTGAAGTCAGCCATGGCCAACGCTGAACAAAAAAAAGTAGCAGATCCTGAGTCCATGAAAATAGTAAAGGCTGTCGTTGATCAGGGACCTACAATAAAAAGGATGATGCCTCGTGCTATGGGTAGAGCTGATGTTATAAAGAAAAGGACGAGCCATATTACATTGGTACTGGAAGAATGAGGAAAAATCAAAAATCTAAGATAAAAAAACACAATTGCGGAAGAGATAAAATAATCATGTTGCTAACTATTTCATTAATTCTACATTCTATTTTTTAAGGGGGTAAATTTTGGGTCAAAAGACAAATCCGATAGGCAACAGACTTGGAATAATAAAGACGTGGGACTCGAAATGGTTTACCAAGAAAGATTATTTATCACATCTGCACGAGGATTTAAGTATTCGTAAGTTTATTAAAAAGAGTCTTTTTCATGCAGGTGTTGCAAAAATAGGAATAGAGAGGGCAGGACAGAATATAAAAGTGATTATACATACCGCAAGACCCGGGATAATTATCGGTAAAAAAGGGGCAGAGGTTGACAAGCTGAAGAAGGATTTAGAAGAGTTTACAGGAAAACAGGTGAGTATAGATATAAAAGAGGTGAGAAAGCCGGAACTTGATGCTCAACTCGTTGCGGGAAATATTGCACTTCAGCTGGAGAAAAGGGTTGCTATTAGAAAAGCTAAGAACACGGCGGTTGCCTCGGCGTTACGTTTCGGGGCATTAGGCGTACGGGTTTCATGTGCTGGGCGTCTTGCTGGTTCTGAAATAGCACGATCAGAATGGTACAGAGAAGGAAGGGTGCCATTACATACGTTCAGAGCTGATATAGATTACGGCTTAACCGAGGCAAAAACAACATATGGAAAAATCGGGATTAAAGTCTGGATATATAAAGGAGATATACTCACTGAAATATCAAGCCCTGAATCAGGTGGAGCAGATACCGCAGTTTAAGAAAGGTTACGATGTTATTACCTAAAAAAGTTAAATTCAGAAAAATGATGAAAGGACATATGCGCGGAAAATCATACAGGGGCGCAGATATTTCCTTTGGCGAGTATGGCTTGAAGGCCATAGAGCCTGGCTGGATTTCGAACCGCCAAATAGAAGCGGCGAGAATTGCCATAACGAGACATGTGAAAAGAGGATGTAAGCTCTGGATTAAAATTTTCCCTGATAAACCTTTAACAAAAAAACCAGCTGAAACGAGAATGGGAAAAGGTAAAGGGGCACCTGAATCATGGGTTGCTGTTGTAAGATCGGGGAGGATACTTTATGAGATAGCGGGAGTTAGTGAAGAGGTAGCCCATGAAGCTCTCAGACTTGCTTCCCATAAGCTTCCCATTGCAACCAAATTTATTAAGAGAGGGGAAGTAAAATAATAATGAAAAAAAGAATTTCTGAATTAAGATCTCTAACTCTTGAAGAATTAAAAGATGAAGAAGCAAAACTCAGAAAAGAAATATTTAATCTAAGATTTCAAAAAGCAACAGGAGAGATAGAGAATCCCTTAAGGATAAAGCAGGTTAAGAAAGATATAGCAAGAACTTTAACCGTAGAAACCGAAAAGATAAAAACTAAAAGCACGTGAGCCACAAAACAATTTAGAAATAACAATGCAAATGTATTTGTAACGTAATAACGTAGAAATTCAGTAAAGAACAATGCCGAAAAAAATTTATACAGGTAAGATTATAAACGATAGAATGGATAAAACAGTTGTCGTGGCTGTTGAGAGATTGACCCAGCATCCATTCTATGGAAAGACAATTAAAAAGGTTTCAAAGTTCAAAGCACATGATGAAGAGAATAAATGCAGGGTAGGAGATAAGGTTTCTATTATAGAATCAAGGCCTCTGAGTAGAGATAAGAGATGGAGGGTTGTTAAAATTATTGAAAAGGAAAGTAGATGATACAGGTAGAGAGTGTGTTAGATGTTGCAGACAACTCAGGGGCAAAAAAGGCTCAATGTATTAGGGTTTTAGGAGGCTCGCACAGGAGATACGCACGTATAGGTGATGTTGTTGTCGTGAGTATAAAAGAAGCACTACCTGCGAGTAATGTGAAAAAAGGGACTGTTGCAAAAGCTGTTGTAGTAAGAACAAAAAAAGAAAAGCGCAGACATGATGGATCTTATATACGGTTTGACCAGAATGCTGTTGTCCTCATTAATGCAGAGGGTGACCCGATTGGTACCAGGATATTCGGTCCCGTTGCGCGGGAACTTCGATGGAAGGAGTTCATGAAGATTGTTTCTCTTGCACCAGAGGTTCTTTGAAGGGTACGTTATGTTTAGACTTTTCCAGGTAAGGAGACGAGAGTGGGATTGGATGTTAAGAAAGATGATACAGTCGTAGTACTAAGTGGAGATGAAAAAGGCAAGAGGGGAAGAGTGCTTAGTGTTTCCCCCAAAAAAGCAAGGCTTTTAGTTGAAAGGCTTAATATGATAAAAAAACATATGAAGCCAAGCAGGAAGTATTCACAGGGAGGTATTATTGATAAAGAAGCTCCAATTCACAGATCAAATGTATCGTTGATTTGTCCTAAATGTGATAAACCTACGAGGATTGGGCATAAAATACTTGATAGCGGCGTAAAAATGAGAATGTGCAAGAAATGTAGCGAGGTTATAGATTAAGAAAAATGACGAGATTAAAAGAGAAATACACGAAAGATGTCGTTCCGGCTCTTATGAAGGAATTTTCTTATGAGAATGTTATGAAGACGCCAAAATTGTCTCATATTGTACTGAATGTCGGAATGGGAGAGGCTATTCAGAACATAAAATTATTAGATGCCGCTGTGAAAGAACTGGCTACTATTACCGGACAGAAACCTGTTATAACAAGGGCAAAGAAATCTATAGCGGGGTTTAAACTGAGAAAGGATATGCCGGTAGGATGTAAGGTTACGTTAAGGGGCGACAGGATGTATGAATTTCTTGATAAATTTATCTGCTTGGCTCTTCCACGAATAAGGGATTTTAAGGGTGTTTCTGGAAAGGCTTTTGATGGAAGGGGGAATTATGCCTTTGGCGTTAAAGAACAAATCATATTTCCAGAAATTGATTATGAAAAGACAGAAAGTATTTATGGAATGGATGTTGTAATGGTAACTACTGCTCACAGCAACAAGGAGTGCAGGGCACTGCTACAGCACTTAGGAATGCCTTTCGAGAGATAAAAAAATTCTAATTCTGAATTTTCAATAAGGGATATAGATGGCTAAAAAGTGTTTAAATGAAAAAGCGAAGAAAAAACAGAGATTTAAAGTAAGAGCATATAATAGATGTCCACTCTGCGGGAGAGCGAGGGGATATCTGAGAAAATTTGGTATGTGCCGTATATGCTTCAGAGAACTGGCACTCAAGGGTCAGATACCCGGTGTAATTAAATCAAGTTGGTAGAGGTTTAAGAGATATGATGACAGATCCAATTGCTGACATGCTTACAAGAATCAGAAATGCTAATATGATAAGAGCCGAAAAAGTTGATATTCCTGCTTCAAAGTTGAAACTTGAGATAACAAAAATACTGAAAGAAAAAGGATTTATTAAAGGGTATAAGGTTTTTAAAGATAAGAAACAGGGTGTTTTGAGAATATCATTAAAATATGCCAGTGATGGTGAAAGGGTTATAACCGGACTAAAAAAGATAACTAAACCAGGCAGGAGAGTTTATGCAGATAAAAATCATATACCAACAGCTATGGGGGGATTTGGAATAGTGCTCATTTCGACATCACGAGGGATAGTCACTGATGACAGTTGCAGGCAGCAGGGCATTGGCGGAGAGATTTTGTGTTCTATATGGTAAGAGAAAGACCAGAGATAGAAAAATCAAAATTTTGGAATTATTTAATATTGTATTTTTAAAGCGGAGACAGGATGTCAAGGATTGGGAAACAACCAATACATGTACCGAAAGGCGTTGATGTTACAATACAGGGAAAACGTATTGTGGTTAAGGGTCCGAAAGGTGAACTTAAATGGGATTTCCCATCAGATATAAAGGGTTCAGCACAGAACGGGAGTATAATAATAGAAAGACTTTCTGATACGAAGCAGTTGAAATCATTACATGGTTTGACGAGGAATATTATCATGAATATGGTGACAGGTGTGAGTGAAGGATACCAGAAGGTTCTTGAAATTTCAGGGGTTGGATTCAAGGCACAGGTTAAGGGTAAAAAAATAGTTATGGCCCTTGGATATTCCCACCCTGTAGAATTTTTGCTGCCTGAAGGGATAACTGCAGAGGTTGACTCGCGGCAAACAAGGATTACGCTCAAAGGTATTGATAAACAGTTAATCGGTCAGGTTGCAGCTAATATAAGAGAATTAAGGCCACCAGATTCGTACAAAGGAAAAGGTGTTCGATACGCTGGAGAAGTGGTTAAACTTAAGGCTGGTAAAGCTGGAAAAAAATAATAGTCAATATGCTCTCTGAATAACGGGAGAAGATTGTGAAAAACAGACGAAGAACAGCTCGGCATAAACGTCATAAAAGGATAAGAAAAAAACTGTTTGGCTTATCTGAGAAGCCACGGTTTAATATATATAAAAGTTTTAACCATATATATGTACAGATAATAGATGATTCAACTGGACATACCCTCACTTCTGCTTCTAGCCTGGATAAGAAACTTAGAAAACAACTGGGAACAGGAGGAAATGTTAAAGCTGCCAAAGAAGTCGGCACCTTAGTAGCCAGTAGAGCTCTCGATAAAGGGATTAAAAAAGTTGTGTTTGATAGAGGGGGGTATCCTTATCACGGAAGGGTAAGTGCGCTTGCAGACGCGGCACGGGAGAAGGGACTTGAATTTTAACTGTTTGTTGGTTTTTATGTTCTGAAAACTGGCAACTAATGAATAACAACCGGTGTAAAAGGAGGTAGAGTGGGACGAATTGACCCGGAAGGCCTTAATCTTAAAGATAAGGTTGTACATATAAACAGGGTTGCCAAAGTGGTGAAAGGCGGACGACGTTTTTCGTTTAGCGCCCTTGTTGTAGTGGGTGATGGCAATGGTTATGTAGGTGCCGGCAAGGGTAAAGCAAATGAAGTGCCCGAGGCAATAAGGAAGGCTATCGAACATGCAAAGAGAAAATTGATGAAGGTGCCAATAAAAAATGGCTCAATTACTCATCAAATAACGGGTAAATATGGTGCTAGTAGAGTAATCATAAAACCGGCTTACGAGGGTACCGGTCTTATTGCAGGAGGTGCTGTACGGGCCTTGATGGACGTTGCCGGAATTCATAATGTTGTCGCTAAATCACTTGGCACCCACAATCCATATAATACGATAAGAGCTACACTTGACGGCTTTTCTAAACTTAAAGACTCGGAAAGTATTGCAAAGAGAACGAATAAGACCGAGGAGGAGTAGAAGCGTAATGGAGACGCTTAAAATAACCTTAAAACGCAGTTTCATCGGAAGACCTGAAAAACACAAAAGGGTACTCAAGTCTCTGGGATTAAAGAAAATCAATCAAAGCGTTATTCATAATGATACACGGTCAGTGAGGGGTATGATACAAAAAGTGTCTCACATGATCGAGATAACACCGTTCAAAAAGTCAAAATCAAAGAAATGAGAAAGTGAACGTGATCAAGTTAATAGACAGGAGATGTAGATGAAATTATCCCATTTATCTCCTGAAAAAGGAAGCACGAAGAGGAACAAGAGAGTTGGAAGAGGTCATGGTTCAGGGCACGGGAAAACGTCGTGCCGGGGGCATAAAGGACAAAAGGCAAGGTCAGGCGGCGGTACGAGAACTGGCTTTGAAGGGGGACAAACGCCTTTACAGAGAAGGTTGCCTAAAAGAGGATTTAAAAATATTTTCAAAAAAGAGTATGTAATTATAGCACTCAGGGATTTAGCAGAATTTTCAGATGCAATCATTACTCCCGAAGTGATGATTGAAAAGGGACTGCTCAAGGATATGAAGAGTGGTATTAAGATATTAGGTGATGGAGAAATAAAAAAATCACTTACTATAAAGGCCCACGCATTCAGTGCTTCTGCGAAAGAAAAGATATTAAAGGCAGGCGGCAAGGCAGAAATAATTTAACATATGGATATTAAATATCAACAATCAACATAAAAAATTTTTTATGTTCATTTCTCTTCCGAAATTTTGAACTTTACATTGTACATTTTTATTTTTTCCTAGTATGAGTATTCTTTCCAGTTTCCAGAACATCTTTAAAATTGCGGAGCTCAAAAACAGGGTGCTCTTTACCCTCGCCCTTTTAGCTGTTTACCGTATTGGTGCTCATATTCCTACTCCCGGTATTAACGGTGAAGAGTTAAGTAAATTTTTGCTCGAACGTGGGGGAGCACTTATGGGCTTTTTTGACATGTTTTCAGGAGGAGCACTGTCCAGAGTAACTATTTTTGCTCTGGGGATAATGCCTTATATAAGTGCTTCGATTATTTTACAGCTGCTTACGGTTGTTATCCCTACACTCGGAAGGCTTGCAAAAGAAGGTGAAAGGGGCAGGAAAAAGATAGTACAGTACACCAGATACGGAACCATATTAATCAGTGCAATTCAATCGTTTGGTATCGCAGCTGGAATTGAAGGCATGGGGGAAGGGGCGTTTGTGCAGACCCCAGGGTGGCCATTCAGACTTATGACCATGATTACTTTGACTTCGGGAACTGCCTTTATTATGTGGCTTGGTGAACAGATAACCGAACGTGGTATAGGTAACGGTATATCTCTCATCATCTTTGCAGGAATTGTGGCGAGGTTTCCGAACGCAATTATAGATACAATCAGACTCCTGAGGATAGGTGAATTATCGCTCATTCTGTTGATCCCGCTGGTGATTATGATGGTTGCCGTTATTGGTGTGATTGTCTTCGTAGAAAGAGGACAAAGGAAAATTCCTATTCAATATGCAAAGAGAGTTGTTGGCAGAAAGATATATGGTGGACAAAGCACTCACTTGCCCCTCAGAGTAAACACAGCCGGGGTTATACCCCCCATATTTGCATCATCAGTAATAATGTTTCCTGCAACTCTCGCAGGCTTTATAAGCATACCGTGGGTTCAATCAATTGCACGACAGCTTACCCCGGGAACAGTGATGTATACAATTATCTATGTTGGAATGATATTCTTTTTTTGTTATTTTTACACAGCAATTATCTTTAACCCTGTAGATATAGCTGATAATCTAAAAAAATACGGAGGTTTTATTCCGGGTATAAGACCCGGGCAGAATACATCTGAATATATATATAGAGTTCTCGCCAGAATTACTTTTGGAGGGGCAGTCTATCTTTCAGTAGTATGTATAATTCC
Source organism: Nitrospirota bacterium (assembly GCA_030637135.1). GTDB lineage: Bacteria > Nitrospirota > Thermodesulfovibrionia > UBA6902 > BMS3Bbin08 > DAOVVO01. The sequence continues at coordinate 14,211 of DAOVVO010000005.1, read as the reverse complement.
TGATATTCTCAGGGGTTACTTTAATGTCCCGTTTTATTTCGGGGGGACATCGCTTCTTATCGTAGTCGGAGTAGCGCTCGATACTATTTCGCAAATAGAGTCTCATTTAATGACGCGTTCATATGAAGGTTTTCTTAAAAAAGGTAAATTCCGCGGTAGAAGAGGCTGATAAAAGAAATGCAGACGGAAAAAAACAGATATATTTTATTGGCAGTGGGTATGATTATTGATAATTCTTAAATCACAGGAAGAGATTCAAAGAATAGCTGATGCATGTCATATTGCGGCAGAGGCATTGGAAGAAATTAACAAAAACGTAGTCCCGGGGATTACTACTCTTGAACTTGATAACATTGCGGAATCGTTTATTAAATCGAGAGGTGCAGTTCCTGCATTTAAAGGGTACAAGGGTTATCCGGCCAGTCTCTGCACATCAGTCAACGAACAGGTTGTTCACGGCATTCCTTCTGCAAAAACAAAACTGAAGGAAGGTGATATAATAAGTCTGGATTTGGGGGTATATCATAAGGGGTTTTATGGAGATATTGCATCGACTTTGCCTGTACATAGCATCAATGAGACAGCGAAAAAGTTGATCTCTACGACTCAAGAGGCACTTTCTAAAGGGATAGAAAAAGCTGTCGTTGATAATAGACTTTCTGATATATCATTTGCTATCCAGAGCTCTGTTGAGGCAAGAGGTTTTTCTGTGGTGAGGAATTTTGTTGGTCATGGGATAGGCAGGGAACTTCATGAAGAACCGCAATTGCCTAATTTTGGCAGTCCTGGTGAAGGACCTGTCCTTGTGGAAGGGATGGTTCTTGCTATTGAACCTATGGTCAATGCTGGTGACTGGGATGTAATCATCTTAAATGATGGCTGGACAGCGGTAACTAAAGACAGAAGTCTTTCGGCTCACTTTGAGCACACAGTAGCCATAACGTCGAATGGACCACGAGCCTTGACTAAAGTATAAAAAGAAAATATAATAATAAATTTGATATGCCCAAGGAAGACGCAGTAGAAGTCCAGGGAACAATAATAGAAAATCTGCCGAATGCAATGTTCCGTGTTGAGCTGGAGAACGGTCAACGGATTCTGGCATATGTTTCGGGAAAAATGCGTATGCATTTTATAAAGATACTACCGGGAGATAAAGTAACTGTTGAACTCTCTCCTTATGATCTCTCAAAAGGCAGATTAACATATAGATATAAGTGAGAAAAGAATGAAAGTACGTTCATCCGTCAAGCAAATATGTGCAAAGTGTAAAATCATCAGAAGAAAAGGCATAGTCAGGGTTATATGTACTAACCCTCGACATAAACAGAGACAAGGATGAAAAGGGAGTAAAGGTGAGGATTGCAGGTATTGATTTGCCCAAAGAAGAAAGGATAGAGATAGGTCTTACGCGGATTTTCGGCGTAGGAAGGACTATTTCAAGGAAAGTGCTCAAAGATGCCAGCGTTGATCCTCACAAGAGGGTTAAAAATCTCAGTGATGAGGAAGGTGTGAAAATAAGAAATATTATCGATAGAGACTGTAAAGTCGAGGGAGAATTAAAACGGGCAATCTCTATGGATATAAAAAGGCTTATTGATATAGGTAGTTATAGAGGAACAAGGCATAGATTAGGCCTGCCTCTGAGAGGTCAAAGGACTAAGACGAATGCTCGTACCCGTAAAGGACCTCGCAAAGCTATCGCATTGAAGAAGAAGGCAACATTATAATGGCACAGAGAAAAAAAGGCGGCAAAAAAGAAAAGAAGCAAGTACATGCCGGAGCAGCCTATATACAGGCTACTTTTAATAACACCATCATTACTATTACAGACCAAAATGGGAATGTAGTAACGTGGTCATCAGCCGGGGCACAGGGTTTTAAAGGTTCCAGAAAGGGTACTCCGTATGCTGCGCAAGTCGCAGCGGATGTTGCTGCCAAAAAAGCAGTAGGATTCGGGATGCGCCGAATAGATGTTTTTATAAAAGGGCCGGGCTCTGGGAGGGAATCTGCTATCAGGGCACTTCAGGCAGCCGGATTGGAGATAAACCTTATAAAAGATATAACTCCGGTTCCTCATAACGGATGCAAACCTCCTAAGAGGAGGAGAGTTTAAAACATGGCACGGTATACTGATGCACTGTGCAGAGTGTGCAGAAGAGAAGGTGATAAGCTTTTTTTAAAAGGGGATAGATGCCACACAGATAAATGCGGAATTGAGAGAAGAAGGTATGCGCCCGGATCCCATGGACAGAGAAGAAGAAAACTTTCCGACTATGGACTGCAGCTCAGGGAAAAGCAAAAAGTAAAGCAAACATACGGGATTTTAGAAAGACAATTTAAAAAATATTTCTATATGGCTGAAAGAATGAAGGGAGTTACAGGAAGTATGCTGCTGCAATTGCTGGAACGCAGACTTGACAATGTAACCTATCGTCTTGGTTTTGCATCAAACAGACGACAAGCCAGACAGCTCATAATGCACAGGCACTTTACGGTAAACGGAAGACGTGTAACCATTCCTTCTTACATAGTTCGTCAAGGTGATGTGATAAGCCCAAAGGATTCTAGTAGTAAACTTTTAGTTATACGGGAAAGTCTTACTAAAGCAGAACATCGAGGTTTTCCTTCTTGGGTTGAGATGGATAAAAGTAATCTGAGAGGCAAAATTCTGCATCTTCCCGCACGGGAAGAAATTGCATTACCTGTTCAAGAACAGCTTATAATTGAATTATATTCAAAATAAAAAGAGCGTAAAGGCTTAAAACTCATATGCTGAAAACTTCCGAAATTCTTCACCCTTTAATTTTCAAAATTTATTTATAAATAAGGAGGCCTAATGGATTTAAGAAAGAAAGGTTTTCAATTGCCTGAAAAGGTTTATGTGGATACCGAAAGCCTCACAGATAACTATGGTAAATTTTCCGCCGAGGCTTTTGAAAGAGGTTTTGGCACAACTATTGGGAATTCACTACGGAGGATTCTGCTTTCTTCTTTAGAAGGGGCTGCTGTTACATCTGTGAGGATTCCCGGCGTGCTTCATGAATTTTCCACTATACCCCGGGTAAGGGAAGACGTTATTGATATTTTAATGAATGTAAAACAGCTCAGACTTAAGCTGCATGCCGAGAGACCAAAAGTCGTATCAATTAAGGTAAAAGGGCCAGGAGAAGTTAAGGCGAAGGATATTAAAAGTGGGCCGGATATCGAAGTTCTCACGCCCGATTTGCATATTGCTACACTCGAGAAAAATGTTGATTTTCAGATGGAGCTTACCGTTCAAAAGGGTCGTGGTTATGTATCTGCTGAAAGGAACAAAACAGAAGATCAGCCTGTTGATATGATCGCCATAGATTCAATTTTTACTCCCATAAAGAAGGTTGCTTTCTGGGTGGAAAATGCCAGAGTTGGCCGCGCTACAGATTATGACAGACTCATTATGGAAATATGGACTGATGGCACTATAACGCCGTCACAGGCTATCACACAGGCGGCTAACATTCTGAAAGAACATATTTCACTCTTTTCACTTGAAGTAGCGCGCGAGGGAGTGAATGAAGAAGAGGATGTAGAAACAGTAATAGTAGAAGACCCTCTTGTATTTAATGAAAATCTCTTTAAAAGTGTTGATGAACTTGAACTTTCTGTACGTGCAGCTAATTGTTTAAAAAATGCAAATATCCGCAAAATTGCAGATCTTGTTCAAAAAACAGAGTCGGAAATGCTCAGAGGTAAAAACTTCGGAAGAAAGTCTCTCAATGAGATAAAAGAGATTCTTGCATCAATGGGATTACATTTTAATATGGAGATTGATCCAAATTTATTGCAGGAAGCACTTGTAAGTAAGAAGGAAGGCAATGCGCCATAGAGTAGCGGGAAGAAGTTTTGGGAGGAATACAAACCAGAGAAAAGCCCTCTTGAGGGGACTTACAACCTCTTTATTTGAACATCTGAAGATAGAGACTACGGTAGCCAAAGCAAAGGAGACAAGAAAAGCAGCTGAGCGCATAATTACCCTTGGAAGAAGAGGTGACCTGCATTCAAGAAGATTAGCGCTCTCACGTTTACCGAATAAAAGGATAGTTTCAAAACTCTTCGGTGATATTGCCCCGAAGCTGAATGATAGAAAGAGCGGTTATTTACGTATTATAAAAACGAGGGTACGTCCCGGCGATAATTCTTCTCTTGCGGTTTTGGAATTTGTTGACTATGAAATGCTGAAAGAGAAAAAAGAAGAGAAAAGTAAAGAAGAGAAGAAACCAAAGAAAGAGAAGAAAAAAGAAACCTCTTAAGTATTTTCATCTGCTGCTCCCATTAATCTAAATTTCCTGTATCGTTCATCAAGGAGCTCATTCGGTGATTTTGTCATCAATTCGTCAAGGTTTTGCTTTAATACCTTTTCAATAGATTTTGCTGTTTCCTGATAATTTCTGTGTGCTCCACCTAGTGGTTCAGGTATTATTCCATCAATTATTCCAAGGCTGTGCAGGTCCTGGGCAGTTGATTTCAGTGCCTCAGATGCCTTTTCATATTCTTCGCGACCAACATCAGTATTATTTTTTTTCCACAAAATAGCTGCACACCCTTCTGGTGAGATTACTGAATAGACTGAGTGTTCAAGCATGAACACCTTGTTTCCCACAGAAAGTGCAAGTGCACCTCCACTTCCACCTTCGCCGATTACAATCGAGATAATAGGTATTTTCAGTTCTGACATTTTTAAAAGATTTGTTGCAATTGCCTCTGCCTGCCCCCTTTCTTCGGCTCCTATACCAGGGTAGGCGCCTGGGGTGTCGATAAAAGTGATGACAGGCATATTGAATTTTTCTGCAAGTTCCATGATCCTCATTGCTTTTCTGTAACCCTCAGGGTGAGGTTGACCAAAATTCCTCCATATTCTTTCTTTTGTGCCCCTGCCTTTTTGATGACCTAAGACAACAACCGGTATGTTTCTAAACTTGGCAAGACCACTCACTATTGCAGCATCATCTGAGAATCTTCTATCACCATGTAGTTCTGTGAAGTCCTCCATCAAAAGTTTTATATAATCAAGTGTGTATGGACGTTCAGGGTGGCGTGCAATCAAAGTTTTTTGCCAGGGTGTTAATTTTGAGAAAATATCAGCCCTTAATTCTCGTGCCTTTTTGCTGAGTTTTTTTATTTCAGAGGTAATATTCATGTCTCTACCATCGGCGAGACGTTTGAGTTCATCTATTTTGTTCTCTAAATCTGCAACAGGTTTTTCAAAATCAAGATAGTAGTGCATGAAAACTCCATTTAGAATTAACAGGATTCGAGGATTCGAGGACGTAAAGTCCCGTTGGGCGTAAAGCCCCGGTGGGGCAACGCCCCTTTTCGGGGATAACGTCCCTTTTCGGGATTCGAGGGGTTACGTTACGTGAAGAAATAAATTTAACATTATATATCCAAATCACTTGAATCCTTGAACCCTTGACCGCTTGATTCCTTATACATTTATATTTTTATTGTAATACTGCCTGCCCTTTGCCCAGAATGTGTTCAATTTCCGATATCATTTCCTGAGACGGTGATACATGTTGATTAGTTAATATCAGCGCTTCCCATTGTTCCGGTGAAATAATTTTAAGACGGACCGGAACCGCCTCAGTATCAGAATGCCGTAACAGAATATCTTTCAGTTGTGAAAGATATTGCATGTTTGTATCAGTGTGCATCATCAACGTCAGTGTTGTATAGCGGGTAGCGTGATTTTTACTGTTTACATAATTCACACCGGGGACTGTTATGTGCTCACCGTTTTGTATTGAGGTTATTTTTTTTGCAATTATTTTTAGCCCTTTGTCGGTCTTATCAACCTGTCCGGAAATGATTACAGGAGTATCTTGAGTGATCACCTGTACGGCTTCGGAGTAAAGGTCCGGGAAGACAATAACTTCAATTGTACCGTAAAGATCCTCAACCGTAAGGTAGGCCATTAAATTCCCTCTTTTTTTGGTCTGAATTTTCTTAACGCTGTTAATGATCCCGCCTATATTGATATCTTCCTTATCAGGGAGGTCTATAAGTTGATGTGTAGGGGTGATCGAAAACCTGGCAAGCTCATCCTTATATTTGCTGAGCGGATGCCCTGTTATATAGAAGCCAAGTGCTTCTTTCTCCATTGCAAGACGTTCGGACTCGGTCCATTCCTCTGCTTCCTGAAGTGTTTCAGCAGGAGTTTCCAGTTGCCCAAACATATTTTTCTGCCCTGAGTCTAATTCTTTTTGTGTCTTCAAGACAGAATCCATGACAGAATTCAGTGCAAGCATGAGCTGTGCTCTCTTACCGAGAGAGTCTAATGCCCCTGCTTTTATAAGGCTTTCAATAACTTTTTTGTTTACTCTTCTTGAATCAACCCGTAAACAGAAATCAAAGAATGAACCAAATTTTTCAATCTTACGAGTTTCTACGATTGCCTCAATAGCAGCACTCCCAACACCTTTTACTGCCTCTAATCCAAAGCGGATTGAGTTCCCTATGACTTTAAATTCTTGCCCACTTTCATTAATATCGGGAGGAAGCATTTCTATTCGCATATCCTTGCATTCATTAATATATGCTACGACTTTGGGTGTATTATCCATATCAGCACTCAGAGTTGCTGCCATAAATTGAACAGGATAGTGTGATTTTAGATATGCTGTCCTGTAAGTTATTAACGCATAGGCTGCAGAGTGCGATTTATTAAAACCATATTGTGCAAAATGTGCCATATCATTAAAGATTTTTAACGCCTTTTTTTCTGATATCTTATGAGCTTTTGCCCCTTGGATAAAATCGTCTTTCAATTTTTCCATTTCTGCAAGTTTTTTCTTGCCCATGGCCATACGGAGAGTATCAGCCTGAGCCATTGAGAAATTAGCCAGCATATTTGCTATCTTCATAACCTGTTCCTGGTACAAAATAACACCGTAGGTTTCTTTTAATATTTCGCCTAATTGAGGTAGTTGATATTTTATAGGTACTTCACCTTTTTTTCGTTTTATGAAGTCATCTACCATACCGCTTCCAAGTGGTCCAGGCCTGTAGAGTGCAACAAGCGCTATGAGGTCTTCAAATGTTTCTGGTTTTAATCGCACCAGTAAATCTCTCATTCCTGCGCTTTCAAGCTGGAATATGCCCGTTGTTTTACCGGAACTGAGCAATCTAAAAGTTTTCTCATCGTCAAGTGATACATCTGCAATATTTAATAAAGCACCTGCTTTAGAGGATTTTGATTTCTGGGGCGATTGGTTTACGATTTTTTCAGTTTTATCTATTATGGTAAGGGTCTTTAATCCGAGAAAATCAAACTTCATAAGACCAAGGGTTTCTATTGCCGCCATGTCAAACTGGGTTGTTATTACTGTTTCATTGGGGGCCTTATAAAGAGGCAGAAATTCTGACAGCGGTTCAGGGGAAATTACAACTCCTGCCGCATGTGTTGATGCGTGTCTTGAGAGTCCCTCAAGCCTCTGCGCAATTTTCAGTAATTCCTTTATTTCTGTATTGCTTTCAGAGAGCTCTTTGAGTTTTGGTTCACGTTCAATTGCATCTTTGAGAGTGATTTTACTTACAAGGGGCACGAGCTTGGCAACCCTGTCCACATCCGAATAGGGGATATTCATAGCCCTTCCGACATCCCTTATCACTGCCCGTGCCTGCATTGTTCCAAAAGTTATAATCTGGGCGACATGGTCTTTTCCATAACGTTCTGCGACGTATTCTATGACCTCAGGTCTTCTGTTCATGCAAAAGTCTACATCAATGTCAGGCATGCTGATTCTCTCTGGATTTAAAAACCTTTCAAAGAGTAGCCCGTATCTGATGGGGTCAATTTCGGTTATGTCAAGACAGTACGCGACCAGACTGCCTGCAGCTGAACCCCTTCCCGGGCCTACAGGAATCCCTTTACTTTTTGCATAATGGATAAAATCCCATACGATGAGAAAATAAGAAGAAAAACCCATTGCTTCAATGGTCTTGAGCTCGCCCTGTAATCTTTCTTTATAGTTATCAGGTATGGTTTTTAAAAACTTTTTTTGGAGTCCCTCTTCTGCGAGCTTTCTGAGAAAACTGTCTGAATTATAACCCTCTGGCACTTTGTATGTGGGCAGATGAAATGTATTGAATTTAAAATCAAGATTACATCGTTCAGCTATTCTTTTTGTATTTTTAATGGCATCTGGTATGTTTTTAAATTTTTCTTTCATCTCATCGGGGCTCTTGAAGTAGAAGGTATCGCTCGAAAATTTCATTCTGTCAGTATCTTCTAGGGTTTTGCCTGTTTGGATACAGATAAGGACATCATGGGCTTTTGCATCTTCTTTCCTTAAATAATGGCAGTCATTTGTTGCAACGAGCCCTATATGGAGGTCACGACTTAACTCCACCAGTTGTCTGTTGACCTCTTCCTGCTCCGGGAGTTCATTTGCCTGAATCTCTAAAAAGAAATTATCAGCTCCTAATATACGTTTATAGCTGAGGGCAGTCTCTCGTGCCTTATCAATCATCCCTGCTGAAAGATAGTGGGATATTTCACCTTTAAGACATGAAGACAACCCTATCAACCCTCCGCTGTATTGTAACAATAAGTCTTTATCAATCCTTGGCCGATAGTAAAAACCTTCAAGGTATGCCTTGCTGAGTAGCCTGGAAAGATTTTTAAAGCCATGGATGTCCCTGCAGAGGAGTATTAAATGGTATGATGCCTCAGAGTTAGTATCCGTGCTCTTTTTTTCAAAGCGGCTTTCACGTGCTACATAAACCTCACACCCTATGATAGGTTTCATTCCGGCCTTGGAAACTTTTTTATAGAACTCTATTGCTCCAAAAACGTTGCCATGGTCAGTTACCGCAACAGCCGGCAGTTTATAATCTCGAGCTTGTGCTATGAGCTCATCAATTCGTATTGCCCCGTCAAGAAGACTATAATGAGTATGGAGATGAAGAGGGATGTAATCGGAATGCATGGGAAATTGTAAACCATTGATAAGATTTTAGTCAATAAAACGAATGACCGAAAGTAAAGAGTTTAAAAGGGGATTTCTTGGCAGATAAAGCTCCAAATTTCTAAATTAAAATGTCAAACGGTTTAAAATTCCAATGACCAAATTCTCTACGAGTCGTAGAGAATTTGCAATTTTGAAATTTGTACATTTTGATATCTTTTGTTATTTGAATGTTGAGATTTCAAAACTAATTACAGCCTGTTGGTCACGACCTTTATCTCTTCCAATTTTTTTAATGCTGCACCTGAATCTAATGCATCAGACCCTTTTTCCAGTGCTTCTGAAAGGCTCTTCGCCCTCTCACCTGTTATAAGGGCTGCTGCAGCGTTTAATAAGGCGATATCCCTTTTAGGACCCTTTTTACCTTTTAAGATATCAATGGTTATGTGAGCGTTTTCTTCTGCTGTTCCGCCAACGAGGTCTTCACGTTTAGCCCTCGTCATATTGAGGTCTTCAGGCGTTATATAATATGTATCAATCCTGTTGCCTTTTAATTCTGTTATTTTTGTTCTATCCGTGTTTGTTATCTCATCCAGGCCGTCATCTCCGTGAACGATAAATGCATGTTTCGTACCAAGGTTTGACAGTACCTCTGCCATGGGTTCCGTAAGGGCGTTATTAAAGACCCCTAAAACCTGTCTTTCCGCTCCAGCGGGATTTGTGAGTGGTCCCAATATATTAAAAATTGTCCTTGTTCCCATTTCTTTTCTCGGACCTATTGCAAATTTCATTGCCGGATGAAATAGTGGTGCAAACATGAATCCAAATCCGGTGTCCTCAAGGCATTTTTCGACTTTTTCAGGTACGAGGTCTATTTTAACCCCGAGAGTCTCGAGTACATCCGCACTCCCTGAGCGGCTTGATACAGACCGGTTGCCGTGCTTTGCCACTGGTGTGCCGCATGCAGCTGCAATTAACGCCGCAGTTGTGGAGATATTGAAGGTATGGGACATATCACCGCCGGTACCGCATGTGTCAACGGTATATTCCGGTGCCTTTATTTTTGCTACCTTTTCTCTCATCACTTTTGTTGCGCCGGTAATTTCCTGAACAGTTTCTCCTTTCATTCTGAGGGCAGTTAAAAATGCTGCAATTTGTGCGTCAGTTGCCTGCCCTTCCATGATGTCCCTCATGGCTTCCATCATTTCCGCTTCAGAAAGGTTTTTTCCCTGAACTAACATAGTAATTGCCTCTTTTATCATTTCTCAATTCTCCTTGTAACCACCTGCTTTAAAAAATTCCTCAACAAATCTTTTCCAACTTTTGTGAGTATTGACTCCGGGTGAAACTGTACACCCTCAACTGCATGCTCTTTATGCCTTATCCCCATAATCTCGTCTTTATCTGTCCATGCGGTTATTTCAAAACAGTCGTGCAGGGTTTCTCGCTTTATAATTAATGAGTGATACCTTGTCGCCTCAAAAGGGTTGGGGAGATCTTTAAAAATGGTTTTCCCGTCATGATAAATGATCGATGTCTTTCCGTGCATTAATCTCGGTGCATTTGTTATAACTCCTCCAAAAGCTGCGCCGATTGCCTGATGACCAAGACAGACGCCAAGAATCGGGATTTTACCGGTAAACTCTTTTATTACGTCTATTGATATGCCGGCTTTCTTCGGTGTTCCCGGTCCCGGGGATATAACAATCCGGTCAGGTTTTATTTGTTCTATTTCAGGGATTGTAATCTTGTCATTTCTGAACACCTTTATATATTCGCCAAGTTCACCAAGGTACTGGACCAGGTTATACGTGAAAGAATCATAATTGTCGATCATTAATAACATATTCTTATTTCACAACACTATATTTCAACTTTTAACTTAAATCATTTTCTGCCATTTCTATAGCTTTGAACATTCCTTTTGCCTTGTTGACGGTTTCCATGTATTCCTTTTCAGGCTTAGAATCAGCTACTATTCCTGCACCTGCCTGTATATAGGCTTTTTTGTTTTTGAATATGATTGTCCTTATTGTAATACACATGTCCATATTGCCTGAAAAATCAAAATATCCTACACAGCCTGCATAGGGCCCTCGTTTTGACGACTCGAGTTCCTCGATGATCTCCATTGCCCGTATCTTCGGAGCACCTGTTACTGTGCCTGCCGGGAATGATGCCCGCAGAACATCAAATGCATCATTGCCTTTTTTCAGTTTACCCACGACATTTGATACAAGATGCATGACATGAGAATATCTTTCAACGGTCATTAATTCCGTCACTTTGACAGTCCCTGTCGTTGCAACCCTGCCCAGGTCATTCCTTCCAAGATCAACGAGCATAATGTGTTCTGCTTTTTCTTTTGGATCAGCCCTGAGTTCTTCTTCCAGTTTCACGTCTTCATCAGGTGTTTTTCCTCTTCTTCGCGTTCCCGCGATTGGCCTCAGCTCTATGGTATCACCTTCGAGCCTGACGAGTATTTCAGGGGAAGAACCTACAAGTATGCTCTTGCCTGTGTCAATGTAAAACATATACGGAGAGGGGTTTATAACACGGAGTGCCCTGTAAGCATTAATAGGAGGAATAGCTGCTTCTCTATAAAAATTTTGTGATAGGACAGCCTGTATAATATCTCCTGCTTTTACATAGTGTTTTACCTTTTTTACCGCTCTGAGGAAGTCATCTTTTGTAAAATTTGAGGAAAAAGTTTCTGCAGGAGCGACAGTCCTTTGCCGTGAAGATAAACGTGACCCCTTGGGCATGACAACCTTGGATTTAAGTTTTTTTACTATGTTTTCAATTTTCATTTGTGCCTTTTCATACGCTGTTTTTGGATTCTCTTCAATATGTGCGTTTGATATGACTTTTATCTTTTGAGCGAGATTATCAAAGACGAGCAATGTATCAGTGAGCATCAAAAATAAATCAGGAAGATTAAGGCCTCTATGATGGAGATTTGGTAGTTTTTCAAAGTGGCGGACTACGTCATATCCAATGTATCCCACAAAGCCGCCAAAGAACCTGGGGAGTCCGGGTATAATTACAGGTTTATATTTTTTTAATTCAGCTGATATGATTTCCAGCGGGTCATTGATGAATCCAATTTTTTCCTTTCGGCTGCCTTTTTTTATAGTCAGAATTTTCCCTTTCCCTTCGATTGTTAAGAAAGGGTTGCTCCCGATGAAAGAGTACCGTGCCCATTTCTCCCCGCCTTCAACGCTTTCAAGCAGAAAGCCTGTCTTCCCTTTTAATTTAAGAAAAGCCGATAAGGGGGTTTCAAGATCAGCAAGAATTTCCCGATATACAGGAATAAGATTGCCCTCTTGAGCTTTCTTCTTAAATTCTTTAAATCCAGGATACAGCATTTGACAAAATTCATTATTTTTCATTACTATTTTAGTTGTTTATTATAGACTAAAATGACAAATAAGTTAAAAGTGAAGGATTAAAACTTAGAATTAGGCAGAAAATAAATCCATTTTTTAACTCTTAACTCATATCTATTCATTTTTAATTGGTAACTTTTACCCGGTGAGAAAGACCTGCTGCCTGTCTGCCTCAGGCAGGCTTGCAGCGGGGGTTACATATACAATCCTTTTGAGCGAACATGGGGTTTAATGCCCCTGAGCCTTTCCGCCTGACTGCTCTATGAGTCGTAGACCGATAGGGTAGAGGCAGGCCATGCCTACCGGCATGGCAGGCGTCAGGCACGTTTAGAAGAGCGAAGGCCTGCCTGAGGCAGACAGGTCTTCTAACAGGGTTTACGTGCGGGTGTAGCTCAGCTGGTAGAGCACAACCTTGCCAAGGTTGGGGTCGCGGGTTCGAATCCCGTCGCCCGCTCCATTGAAACACGTAGAGTTCAGTATCATGAACTCTATGTAGTTCGTGACATAAAAGATAACGCGTTACAGATAACGTATTACGATTTTGGCGGCGTACCCAAGTGGCTAAGGGGGAGGTCTGCAAAACCTTTATTCAGCGGTTCGAATCCGCTCGCCGCCTCCATTATTCCGGATTGCGCATTGTGCTCGCTGAATAAGTGAGTAATTCGACACTTTTTCCACTGTCATAAGGTAAATTCCCCTTAAATATTAGAACGTTATTGTATTGACGCTAAAAATTGTTTTTGATATACTCATCATTGTGAAGAGATGCAAAAAGGAGAATTTTGAAAGAAATGGCTCCTTTACAGTGAGCAGAGGCGAAACATTTTCCTTCCTTCTTTTCCAACTTAACGTTCCGTATCACTCTCTTTTTTTATTCATTAACAACGGTATTGACAGAGACAATAAGATAGGAAAATCTCTTAACCCCGGTATTCACACAATTAAGGGTTCAGGAGTCCTCTGTGAATGCCTTATAGCAAAAGATTCCTGTATAAACAAAGGGAAGGACTTTCTATGAAAAGTATCCTTGTTGTTGATGATTCAAGTACTGCAAGATCATTCATAAAGTCATGTATTGAGGGAATAGATGATGTAAATATATTTGAGGCACCCTCTGGCTTTGAAGCATTAAAGCTCTTATCACAGCACCCCTTTGATATGATTATCACAGATATCAATATGCCTGATATAAACGGTCTTGAATTAGTAGGCTTTGTAAAAAAGGATGATCGACATAAAAATATCCCTGTTCTATTTGTTTCAACAGAGCGTAGCAAAGAAGACATCGAAAAGGGAATGTCCCTCGGAGCAATTTCTTATTTGACAAAACCTTTTAAGCCTGAGGAACTGCAAGCTATTGTCAGAAAGACATTAAGCTTATGAAAAGCTCAAAAAAGGATTTTATTGTAGAGGCGGAGGAGATTATAGAAAATGTCAATAATTCTCTCTTAGAGCTGCACAACGAATTTAACCCCGATACACTCAACTCTGTCTTCCGTTTTATACATACACTTAAGGGTCTTTCAGGACTTTTCGGTTTGAAAGGGATAACAGACCTGAGTCACACATTGGAATCCCTCCTCGATGATTTAAGATTAGAAAAGATTGAACTTTCCGACAGCGTGATAAATTTTATGTTTCATAATATCGATATTTTAAAAAATCTTATTTCTCAGACCGCGGAGGAAAAAGAAATAGACGATGTGACTAATGTTGTTCAAGAGATAGAATCATTTAGAAAATCAGCGATGTCCAAGAACAAGGAAATTTCCTTAGAAGATCTCAACATAAATCCTTCCATTTTAAAGATCCTCTCGAACCACGAGCAAAACAGAATCAAACATCTAGACAGAAAAGCATCAGGAGCTTCT